>JABLXG010000008.1 GCA_013178165.1 Anaerolineae bacterium | reverse complement strand
GGCGGCTCTTTTCAGCCATCGTTGCAAAAACGGCGGAACTCACAATCCCGGCATCTGGCCCGCGTCGATGGCGGCGGGGGCATCTGCTCGCCAGCCACAATCGCCCGGATGGCCTCCACCCGCCGCCGGACATCTTCCCGCCGTGCCTCAGTGATCGCTACCGGGTGCAGGGTGCGCGGCGTAATCAGGTAGACATACCCCTGCGTCACACAGGTATTGTACTGCGCTTCGACCAGCAGCGCATAGGCGGCCACCTGCACCTGGAATGATTCAGTCACCCGCGTGGAAAGCTTATAATCAACGGGAAGGTAGAGACCCTCCGGTGTGATCACCAGCTCGTCGATCTCCCCGCGCAGCCGCAATTCCGGGCAAGCCACGCGGACGTTGAACAGCCGTTCCCCGGCGGGCAGGCCGTAGGCGGCCAGTGTCCGCCGCCGGGCGCGTTCCCGCTCGCGGGCGTGGGCTTCTTCCCCGGCGTCCATCTTGTAGGTGCGGGGGCGGACATCTGGCCAGCAGTGCTCAAAAAAGGTGAAGCGCGGGCAGTGCGCGTGTTGCTTGAGGTCGGTGACAGTCAGGGTATCGGCGGGCACTTCCTCCGCCTCAAGTATCAGGGGCATCCGGCGCCTCCCCTTCATTGCGAACTTCAAACCGCCGCTCCCAGTCCGACCCACTGACCGGCACCAGCAGCAGGGCGCCGGGGGCGTCGCCGAGCAGTTTGGTTAGCTTGAGCATCAGCGTCTCCTGATGGTTGCGGGAAAGCTCGCCGATGAAGGCGCTATACTGGGTGCGGTCCAGGCCGAAGTTCAGGCATTCGTCGGCTACCTTCAAGCGGATGCGGTCGTTGGAGATATCGTAGAGCAGGACGATGGGCATCGGGCGGGCCTCCTTCAGCTTTCAGCCACAAAGGGACGGTAGGCATCGCGTTCGCCACGCAAGAAGGTAGCCAGCTGGCGGGCCTGGTTCTGGATCAGGTAGCGGATGGGCAGGCGGTCTCCGGTCTGGGCCGAGTCGCGCACGGGGGTATCCAGGTGGGCGACGATCTTGTCGGCGAAATCGCGGCGTACCTCATCGGTCAGCCGCCCGCGGTCGTCCATCGGGACAGCGTAGCGACGGGCCGCCAGACCGATCACAGGCCGATCAACAGCGATCTGGCGGAATTCCTCGATCAGATCGAGCACCAGGCTGGGCTTGCCGGGGCGATCAGCATGGATAAAACCGGCATACGGGTCCAGGCCAGCCAGGATGATTGCCCGTTCGACCTCGGCGTACAGGATGCCGTAGCCATAGTTGAGCAGGCTGTTGATGGGGTCGACCGCACCGCGCCCCACCCGGCCCGGCCAGCCATAGGATTCAGGAATCATCAGGGCCGCGCCGGCCCAGTAGAGGCGGGCAGCGTTACCCTCCAGCCCCATGATGATGTCCCGCGCCTCCTCCAATGGAGCCGGGGATAGAGCGGCGATGCGATCGGCGAAAGCAGCGGCCTGGTCAGCCCCTTCCAGCAGCGCGGTGGCCTGCTCGGGGGCGTTTTCCCGGCGTAGCCTGGCCCAGTAACGAAGCGTGGCCGCCTGATTGTTGACTTTGGCCGCGCCGATAGCGGTGGCCAGGGCAAAACCGCGCGTATCGGTGTAGGCCAGCAACTGGGCGCGGCGGGTGAGGACGGTACCTACCAGCCCGGCGGCGTACAGACTCGCGTAGACCTCCCCGTGGGCATCCATGAACACGATGGGGATGCCTCGTTCACAGCAGGCAGCGATAGCATCCGCAGAGATGCTAACGCCCATGTTAGCGATGGTCACCCCCTGCAGATGCAACAGGGGAGCCTGGGCCAGGGTCTGACCGCCCTGGGTCAGTTTCAACCGCTCGGAATACTTGCCAATGTGGGAGCCAAACTGGTCAGCACGGAGGTAGCGGACAATAGGCATGGGCAGGACTCCTTTCAACTGGTGGGGTCGTCCTCAAGCTGAAGGCCAGAGCGCGAGTCATAAGGGACGTCGATATAATGGAGCGGACGCTCTCCACGCTCCGACTCGCCGGGCCAGGCGCGCCCCTGGCGTTCCAGCATTTTGTATTGCCAGTAGGCCAGCGGGACGAACAGCATCGAAGCGGCGATCGGGTCGCTCTCGGCCAGTGTTCGATATTCTTCTTCCAGTTCCAGCGGCAGGGCATCAATGTCGTCAAAGAGGGTGGTGAAGTTGTGCACCAGCCCCTCATCGGCGGAGCGGAAGGGGATCAGGTCTTCAAGCACCGCGCGCTGGAACTCGGCGCGTTTGTCGTGGTAGCGCTGGCGCCAGGCGGCGGCGATCTCACCGCGGTAGGCGGCGTCCAGCCAGACGGCAACATGTGCTTCGTTCACTGGCTGGCCATCATGAACGCGCAGGATATCCAGGCTGGCCTGAACCAGAGCCGGATCGTAGATGGGATGGCGATCCTCGACGCCGGTTAGCTTGCTGAAGATGTGCACCGGGGCCAGCGCCGGGCGTGTCCCCCGCCGGTTAACGCGCCCAAAGCGCTGGAACAGGGCGTCAAGGGGAGCAGGGTCGCTGTACAGGACATCGAAATCCAGGTCCAGGCTGACCTCGATAACCTGGGTCGCCACGACGATCGGCAGGGGTGGGGCAGCGCGCTGGCCTGCCCCAAAAAGCGCCAGCAGCTTCTGTTCCTGGTGCCAGCGGTCGCGGGCGGTGAAGCGGCTGTGCAACAGCAGGACATCAGCCCCCAGGGCGGTCAGCTGTTTGGCGATCTCCCGCGCCCGGCGCACTGTATTGACCACCGTCAACACCGCCTGCCCGGCCCGCTGTGCAGCAACAATAGCCGGGAGTGCGTCGATCAGGTCACCGGGCTGCACCTGGAGGACATGACGCTGAAAACGGGCGTACATCGCTGCATCGGCTTCAATGCGCAGCAGGTCAGGCAGTTCTGCCTGCAGGGCGTCGGCGATCAGGGAGGGCAGCGTGGCTGTCATGATCAGAATCTGTACACCCAGCTGGCGGCGCAAGAAACCCAGCATAGCGATGATCAAGGCCAGCCGTTCCGGATCGTAGGCGTGAATCTCATCCACGATCAGGCGGCTACCGGCGGCATCAGCCAGTTCAGCCTCGTACCCTTTGAACTGGTACATGGCCCGCAGCAAGTGGTACGGGCTGAACACGCGGGCCGGATAGGCGTGCAGGCGGGCGATCGCCAGCCGCGCTTCTGCCTCCTGTGCCGCCTGGTCAGCGCTCTGCCCCTCGGCGAGCAGCGTCTGGTACAGCGATTGCAGGGCGCGGCCATGTTGCAGGCCAACATCCGCGGCATCCATCAGGCAGCTCAGGCGTTGCCGCATGGCATCCATGCTGACCCGGTAGGGGAGCAGGTAATACAGGCGCGGCGGCGAATCCGCGGCGGCCCAGCTCAGCGCCGCCTCAGTCTTGCCGGAGCCGGTCGGCGCAACCAGCAGGAGTGATTGCCCGGCAGCGGCCCGGCAGGCTAGCTGGTGGGGAAAGGGCTGCCCGCGCATGACGGCGTCCAGGCGTGCCTGCTCGATCCGCACTGGGGTGAAGGACCGCGTCTGCGCTGAGGCGGCATGGTCAGCCAGCAACATCCCACCGCGCAGCAGGATTCCCTCAAGGCAATCCGGATGCTGCGCACGACGCTGCTCAAACCCGGTGTACCACTGCTCCAGTTCGTCCAGGGCGGTGTGAATGGTCGCCGCGGTTGGCATGGCGAATGGCCGCAGCGTCATGGCCGGGTCCAGCCCGGCAGCCGTGGCGCGCAGCCAGTCATACCAGGCGCGGGCCGCTTCCGGCGTCAGTTCGGCCAGCAGGACGCTGGCCAGGTCGTCATCTGGGGCATCGACGCCCTGGCTGTACGCCTCAAGGATGCGCCCGGCGTCCCGGTGGTGGGTGGCGATGGCGGCAATGATCCAGCGCCGGTCGTCTGGCTGGAAGGGGAACCAGTCGATGAAGGCCAGCGAGAGCACCTCGTGGCGCAGGCCCCAGCGGTGTCGCCGGGGGGAGCGCAGGCTGCGCTGAAAGCCAGCGGCCAGCTTGCCGCCATCATGCAATAGCGCCGCCCAGCGCAAGCGCTCCCAAAGGCGGGGATATTCCGGTAGCGGGCGCAGCCGCTCCAACGCCCGGATGCGCTCGACTGTTCGCAGGGTGTGATCGGTCAGCGTCTCGCCTGGCCGGGCCAGAAAGCGGTCAAGCGCTGTGGAAAACTGGCCGGGCGGTGTCCCGCCCGGCGGTGTCCTGGTCATGTGCTGCGTACCTCCAGAGATCAGGAAGGTGAGACCGGGTAGGTCAGCCAGATCACGGCCCGCCTGACCCCGCGCCAGGGGTCGGTCTCCGGGTCGACCCACAGTGAGTCACCATTGCCGGCGACCATCTGCCGCTGCCTGACCATAGCGTATTGCCCCCAGCTCACCCGGCGATCGGGCGTGATATAGCGGGGCATGGTGACGGCCACCATCGCTCCCACGCTGATAGCGCTTTCCAGCGGGAGCAGGGTATGCTCGACATAGGCCTGCCGGGCGGCCTGCAGCGTCACCACGCTAACGCGCCGGTAGTGCATCAAGTCCTGCGAGCGCCCCAGCGTCACCAGATAGCGCGGACGCCGGAAGGCGTCCGCCCACTCCGGACGATCCAGGTACAGGATCAGGCGGGGCTGGAACAGTAGATGCCGCCGGAAGGGCGAGAGTTTGGTCTCCCGCCCGAAGAGGTGGGTGTGCTCGTAATCGGTAAATGACGCTGTATAGGTGAAGCACAGGGCGACCCGAAACGTCCCCGGCGGCACCTGAGCACCCAGGGCGCTACAGACATGGCCGTACAGGGTGGCCGGGGGCGGCATCTCGTAGGTCGGCTGTTCACCCTGCACGAAGTAAGGATAGCGGAAGGACGTCACCGGCCCTTCGACTTCGATGCGCAGGGCCTGCATCATCCCGGTGTTCATGCATACCACTCCGGATGGGCCTGCAGAGCCGCGATGACCGCCTCAAACGCCTGACGCGGATGGCGCGGGCGCAGGTTGAGCCGCGCCAGAACTTCGTAGGCGCCATCCATGATTCCCTGCCGCAGACCAACAAATACCTCGGAAAGGAACTCATCGCGGTAGGAATCCAGAGCTTCCTGTAATGCCGCTTCGTGCAGGGCCGGTTGCGGCGTCGGCGCAACGATATTCATGAACGGGTTGTTGCCGCCTTTGAGAACCGCCATGCACACAAACGCCGGGGAGACATCAGTATGGTGCAGCGTCTGCTTGGCGCCGCCCTCCAGGCGGGCCAGCGCCCGCAGCAGGCTGGCCACACGTCTGTGGCGCATCTCCAACGGCAGGCGGTAAGCCTGCGCCTCAGGCAGGTATTCGAGGCCGAGTTGCTCGGCGGTGGCTTTCTGTTCCTCGCTCAGGTTACGGTAGCCGCTGCGATCACGGTCGGTGAATGTGCCCACAGCGGATAGATCGATGGCAAACGTGCCCACCAGCGTGGCCCGGTAGAACTCATGCCCGTGCAGCACGGGGTTGCCCTCCAGGCGGGCCATCACCCCGAAATCATCGACGATCTCCACCGGCGCAGCAGCCACCAGCGTGCTGGTGCGGAAGGGGGCGATGCGGGTGAGGGCATTGTCTTTCTCTGCCCGCATGTAGCCAAACAGGTCGTCATCCCAGTAGGTGATCGGATCGCCTTCGGTGAAAGCCTGCTGCTTGCTGCCCTTGCCCCGATAGACCGGCGCAGCCTGCCATTCCGGATCGTAGCGCCGCAGCGTCTCGCGCAGCCAGTAGCGCAGGGACTGCGCTGAGACGTAAGGATATTCGCGCTGCTGCACGCGAATCGCCTTGACCAGCGCTTTGGTCTCCTCAGCTTCACCGTTGTTCAGGGCTGAAGCCGGAGCGTAAATAGCATACGTTGCGGTTAGAAAAGTCATGCTTCACTCTCCTCGTCAAAATCCTCAGCATCTTCCTCAAAAAGTGGTTCGTCATCCGCCACGGTGACTGCCCGCATCTCAATCAACGCCAGCGTGATCAGGTCGCGGGCCAGACGCCAGTCGTTGATCTCGCCGGGCGGGGCGGTAAACACCTGGACGAATTCATCAAATGTGATCAACGGCTGGCCCGTCTGTCGCATGTGATCATCGGCGGCGCGCAGCAACAACCGCCGCCACTTACTGAACTCGTTGGTCCGCGAAAACTGAAAGAAGAAGGCGCGCCGATCCCGGATGTATCCGGCTAGGCGCTCGGCAATACGGCGTAACAGGGCGATTCGTTCGGGTTCCATAGCCATCACCTTGGTTAAAAACAGGACCACCAGCCCCCAGTGCCGGGTGGGGAAGAGGTAGTTCCGGAGCACTGACCGTGCGTTATCCGGCAAGTTGACGATTGCCTCATAGAGCCGGTTGCGCTGCATGGCCGGGTCATCCACACCAGCGGCAGATTCCCAGGCGCCGGCCACGGCGCGGCACCAGGCTTCGGTGAGTGTGGCATCAGGGTTGTTCATCACCCGCCGTAAAAAACTCACCACCGCCGAAGAAAACGGATAGAGTCTGATCCTTGGCGCCTGCCCGGCATTAGTGAAAACATAGCCGGTCATCGAGGGCGCTTCGCCCGTCTGCCGGCTGACACGCTCGACGCTGGCCAGCCAGCCAATCAGCATCTCCACTAGCCTGGTACGCTCATAGCGATAACTAGGGATGCCTTCCGCCTCAGGCAGGCTGAGCGCCTTTTCCATGCGCCGGACTGCTTCCCGGGCCAGCTGGAAGGTGAGCCGCTCATCCGAACTGTGGGCGGCGATCAGCCCGCTGCCGGACTTGACACAGCCCAGCGGTAAGGCCTGAAACGCCAACGAGCACAGGCCGCAGATGGGGATTCCGGCCCGCCCCGCCGGAGAGAAATTGAAGACCGCCAGCCCGTTGAGCAACGGCACCTCCTGCCGGGAGGCACGGTATGCCGCCGGCCGTCCGCAGAACAGGCAACTTTCCCCCGCCAACGCCGGCGTTCCGGGACGCCAGGAGCGCAGCACGCGGTCGGCGTAGGCCCGTTGCTTCTGCGCGTCCGGGCTGGAGGTATAACCCGCATTATGGAAGACCATCCCGCGGGCCAGGTTTCGCATCGGCCCCGGGCGGGTGTAGAGCGCCTCTAGTTGGTCGGCAGCGCGTTCGAGATCGTCGGGGGCCAGCTCTTCTGGGCGGTCGCGCCGGGCCAGCGCGGTGAGCGCCGCAATCCCGACGTCGACCAGCGCGTGGCCTGTGTAGGTAAGCATGGCACCGTCTTCCCTCCTATCACACTCATGCCGCCAGTCTAGGCAAGGATTCATCCGCTGTCATGAGTATTGATACTTAACTTTCCGCGGGAAGCGTAACCACCAACAAACGATTCATCGACCGCTGGTAGCGCTACGGTCAGCGGACGGCAAGACGTGCGGGCGCTTCCCGGCCTCCACCCGCCGCTGTGCTTCAGCAACCCCAGCGCCTCCAGCTTGAGCTCCCGCGGGTATATCCGAGATATCGTCTGTCTATGACTCCCTCCCGATGGCTTCAGCCTACAAAATTGCTTGTATCCAAAAAATCGGGGGAAGGTTACAGCCCGACACGGAATCAAAAGAGGCGCGCCATCGGGCGCGCCTCCTGTGCGAACCACCCTACCCTGCTTCCGCAGTCAGGCGGCTTGCCTCTGGTCTCTTGCCTCTGGCCTCCCAGCCTCCTGCCTCTTTACATCCGTTGCCGCAGCGCCGCACGAAGATCGACATCCGCGATCGAATCGACGTCGATCAGCGCCGCCGCGCCGGGAAACTCCAGCACCGGCTTGATCACCAAATCGGGCAGCAGCGCGATGATCTCGGCAAAGGGCCGGTGGGTTGCCGCTGACACGCTGGCCAGAATCCGCCGCGATTCCTGCTGCGATTCGCGGCGGTGCGGTGGGTAGCCGCCGCCGGGCTCGACGCTGAACAGCTGGTCGAAGATGAAGCGCAGGTTGACATCCGCCGCCCAGCCATAGCCCTGATTCAGCGCCAGTGAGATGCAGTTGCCGCCGTTGATCTGGGCGAACAACCACGCATCCAGCGAGTTCAGGATATGTCCACAGACCACGCCGGGGTACTGCATCACAGCGTTCAGAAAACCCTGTCCCGTCCCGCACCCGCCGACGACGAAGTCCACCCGGCCCAGGTTGAGGAGCATAGCGGCGTACAGTCCGGTGTGGATGTAGGTCAGTTCCGGTTTGGCCCCGTTCCTGACCATCCCGGCGTTGATGATGGTGTGCCCGCGGCCTTCCAGTGCGGCCAGAATGTCGGCGTTCCTGTCGGCGGCGCTGGTTTCATTGATCACGGCGATTCGCATGGTGACGCTCCTTCAACGACTGCCAGGACGATGATAAGCGGGATCAGCGGCGCCGGGCCTTGCGCTCCATGGCCCGCCGCGCTGCATTCACGATATCCTGCACCGCAAGCCCCCAGGCATCCATCAATGATTCAGTGTCCAGCCCGGTACCAGCAAAGGTATCCTGCAACCCGACATATTCCAGCACCGCCGGGCAACAGCGGCCAAGCGCCTCGGCCACTGCCCCGCCCAGCCCGCCGATGACGCTGTGATCCTCCGCCGTCACCAAGGCGCCAGTTTCCTCGGCGGCCTGGCAGATCAGGTCAACATCCAGCGGCTTGAGGGTGTGGATGTTCAGCAAGCGGACGCTCACCCCCTCCGCCACCAGTTGATCCGCCGCCCGGACGCACCGCCCCATCATACTGCCCGACCCGATGATGGTCACATCGTTGCCGGACCGCAGCATGATCCCTTTGCCGATGTGCACCTGATGATCCGGGCCGAACACGTCGGGCACTGCTGCCCGGCTGATCCGCATATATACCGGGCCTTCATGCTCGGCGATAGCCCGCACCATCCGCGCCGCTTCGATGTTATCCGCTGGTGCGATGACCACAACATTGGGCATGGCGCGCATCAGGGCGACATCGTTGATGGCGAAATGCGTTGGCCCGTCTTTGTAGTCAGATAGCCCGGCGTAACCGCCGATCAGCTTGACGTTGGCGTTGGCATAGGCCACACAGGTGCGGATCTGCTCGCAGGCGCGCAGGGTCAAAAGGGCAGCGAAGGTGTTCACGAAGGGAATCCTGCCGCTCAGCGCCAGCCCCACCCCCACATTGACCATCGACGCTTCCGTAACCCCCAGGTTGAAAAAGCGGGATGGATGGCGATCGGCGAAGTATTTGGTCAGCGTGGAGGACGATACATCGGCGTCGAGGACGACGACATCCGGATTCACATCCCCGTATTCAGCAAGAGCCATGCCGTAAGCCTGGCGTTGTGGTACTTCAGCCATCATACTCCCCCCAGTAACTCAGCGCGGGCCTGGGCGTACTGCTCGCTGTTGGGGACCGCGCCATGCCACAGCGCCGTGTTTTCCATAAAGGAAACCCCTTTGCCCTTGGTGGTATGTGCCAGGATCACCGTCGGCATACTGTGGATTTCCAGGGCTTCATCCAGTGCATCCAGAACCTGTCGGAGGTTATGCCCGTTGATCTCCAGCACAGCGAAACCGAAGGCTTTCCATTTATCGATCAGCGGCTCCAGCGGCATGATGTCATGAGCTGCGCCGTCCAGCTGCACATCGTTGTAGTCCATGATCACCGTGACCTCATGGCAGCGATACTTGGCCGCCGCCAGTGCCCCTTCCCAGGCGACCCCGGACTGCATACAGCCATCGCTCATCAGGACATAGATGTGGTAACGCGGTCCACCCAGACGCTGCGCCAGGGCCATCCCCACCGCAACCGACAACCCATGCCCCAGAAAGCCGGAAGACATCTCCACGCCAGGCGTCTTGACGCGATCCGGGTGCCCCTGCAGGTGACCGTCCAGGTGCCCCCATTTTGCCAGGTCTTCCACCGGGAAGTAACCGCGCCGGGCCAGCGCCGCGTAGAGCGCCGCGGCGGCATGACCTTTGCTCAGGATGAAGCGGTCGCGCTCCGGCCAGCGGGGATTTGTCGGGTCAATCTTGAGATGGTGAAAGTACAGCGCCGCCAGGATTTCCGCCGCTGAGAACGATCCGCCGGGGTGGCCCGCCTGGCGTCGGTAGACCATATCCAGCGTATCCAGGCGGATCTGGCGCGCCCGCTCCTGCAACTCGCTGATCAGACTGTCGGTATGCGCATGCATGCCAGCTACCTCTTTCCCATTGGGCCTGCTAGCCGCCCGTTACACGCGCTCTTCGCGCCGGGCCTGCACATAGGCTTCATAGCGATCCCGGTAGTATTCCGGAATAGGCACATCCCACCAGCCAGGCGCCAGCCCACCGGAAGTCCCGAAGCGGGTATCGACCATCACTTCCACGACAGCCGGCCGGTTGGCGGCCAGCGCTTCACGCAGTGCCGGCGCGACTTCATCCGGGCGGCTGATCCGCACCGCATAGGCTCCGAAAGCCGCTGCAGCGTTGGCGATATGCGGCGTGATCGGCTGGCCATCCTGCTCGAACATCGTGGCATAGTCCGCATCATCAGCGAAGGCGATCTTCTGCAGGTCGCGGATAGCCTGCCAGCCCACGTTATTCAGCACCACCGCCACAACCGGGATGTTGTACTGCACGGCGGTAGCCACCTCCTGAAAGGTCATCAGGAAGTCGCCGTCGCCCACCATGGCCACGACCGGCTTTTCTGGCGCGGCCAGCTTGGCGCCCAGCGCCGCCGGGTACGACCAGCCCATGGTGCTGAAACCGCCCGCCGAGATGTATGTGCGCGGCTGGCTGAAGGGCATCTCCTGGAACACCTGCGCCTGGATGTTACCGGAAGAGGTCAGTACGATGCCCTCCTGGGGCAAGACCCTGCGCACCTCGGTTATCACCCGCCCCATCGTCACCGGAGTCGTATCTGCTTCACGCAGGTCGCGGTTGCTGGCGAACCAGGCCTGAACCTGCTTGGCGATTTCGCGCGTGTAAGGAGAGTCCTGCCAGGGGCGGGGCAGCGCAACCTCCCTGACCGCCGCCACCAATCCGGCCAGCACAGCCTTAGCGTCCCCCACAATGCCGTACTCCACCGGGTAATTCTTGCCGATCTCGAACGGATCGATATCGACATGAATCAGCCGGGTGGGCGGGATGCTGAACGATTGGCCGGGCCGGTAGGAGCAGGTCGCCTTGTCAGCAAAACGCACCCCGACCGCCAGGATGACATCCGCGTTGACCGTCATATGGTTGCCACAGGTGGTGGCATTGGTGCCCATATGCCAGGCGTACAGGGGATGTTGCTCCGGGAAGGCGCTCTTGCCCTGCATAGTCGTTACTACACAGGCCCCGACATGTTCCGCCAGGGCCAGGAGTTCGGCCTCCGCCCCAGCGAGGATCACCCCGCCGCCCGCCACAATGACGGGCCGCCTGGCCTGTAGCAACAATTCTGCCGCCTGCCGGATCACCGCCGGGTCGCCCGCTGGACGGTCATGAGGCCGCCGGGCCGCTGGATTCAGCGCATCGACTTCGACCGTATCGGCCTGCACATCCATCGGCAACGTGATCAGGGTTGGGCCGGGCCGCCCGGTGCACATGGCGTTAAAGGCCTGGGCCACCGCCCGCGGCAACTGGACCGCGCTGTCGATGTGCCAGCTCCGCTTGACGGCCGGCTCCAGCATACGTGGCAGATCAGACCAGCGCTGGCGTTCGATCTCCTGCAGTACGCCAACGCCGCGCATATAGGTATGCGTTTCCCCGATCAGCAACAGCAAGGGGATGGAATCAACATAGGCGGTTGCCAGACCAATGGCGGTATTGGAAGCGCCTGCGCCGATAGAGGTAAAAACTGCCAGCGGCTGCCCCTTGACCCGGTAGTAGCCATCCGCCATATGGACAGCCGCCTGCTCATGGCGGGGCATGATCACCCGGATTCGATCCCGTCGCTGCCGGAACGCATCGAGCAGCGGAAGGTTGCCGTGGCCGCCGATACCGATCGCATAGGGGACGCCCTCCCGGATCAGCATCTCGGCGACGATTTCTGCGCCTGTCAGTCTCATAGTTCCACCCGCCTTCCGGGCTTACTTCAACGACACAGCACGGCCAGTCCGTGCAGACTCTTGAGCGGCCAGCGCAAAGCGCAGGATTTCCCGCCCCTGTTCAGCGGTCAGGCTGGGCGGCTCACCCTTGAAATAGGCATCGATGAAGTGGCGCGTCGAATTGATGAAGCTGTGTTCCCAGCCTACGGGCATATCAGAGAAAGCGCGCGTCTGCCGGTCGCGATAGAGGATCACCGGCGGGATGTCCAGCATCTTGCCATGGCCGCGGGTGATCCAGATCACGCCTTTAGTGCCGGTGATTTCGATCCGGTCGTCCTGCGCGTAGTGGTTGGTATCCATAACCAGCTCCGGCGAACGAACCGCCTCAAACAGGCCAAAACGGTTGTTGGAGAACTTCCAGGTCACTGCCGCCGGGGAATCGAGAACCAGGCCGGGGGCGAACTCGGTCTCACCAATCCAGGCGTGGACTTCTTCGGCAATTTCGCCCATAAAGTACCAGCCCAGCGAGAACTTATGGTGGCCGTCATCAAAAACGAGCGGGCCGCCGCCACACGTCTCCCGGTTGAAGCGCCAGGCCCACGCCGTCCCGGGGATTTCCCACTCGTTGGGACTGATCCCGGAATTGCTCTTGATGCGAATGGTCAGCGGATCGCCGATTTCGCCAGCATCGATCAGCGCCTTGGCCCGCTGAATGGGCGGATAGAAGATGAAGTTCTCAAACACCTTGAAGATCACCCCGGCCCGTTTGGCCGCGGCGATCATCTCGTCCGCCTGCGCCACGGTGAGCGCCATCGGCTTCTGCAGGGAGATGTGCTTGCCGGCGGCGGCGATGTCCAGCGTAGACTGGTAATGGAGGTGATGGGGCAACAGATTCTCAACAAGATCGACATCCGGCAGCGCCAGCAGGTCCCGGTAATCGGTAAAAATGCGATCTTCAGGGACACCCCAGGCCTGCCCGCGCTGGCGGGCTACTTCCCCGTTGACGTCGCAAACCGCGACGATGCGCGCCCGGTCATCCCCCAGGTAGCCCAGCGCGTGCAGGTCGGAGATGCGCCCAGTACCGATGAAGCCTACTCGCAGTTGATCCATAATGCCTCCATGTTGCTTATTATGCAACCCTGTTGCGTAAACCAGCAACGAATAACCGGCCTTCCAGCCCTGCCTAGGCCGGTACCTAGGGCCGGAAGCTCAACCGATCGGTCAATTCCTGGCCGATTTGCTTGGTGATCGCCGCCAGCTCAGGGAGGCGTTCCAGGCTGATCCGGCCCGCCGGGCCGGAAATCCCGATCGCGCCGACAGCCTTCCCCCGGTAGTCGAACACCGGCACCGCTACACAGCGGACGCCGTATTCGTACTCCTCGTCATCGATAGCATAGCCCTGGCGGCGGGTCTGCTCCAGATGCATGCGCAAGGTTTCTGGAGATGTGATCGTCCGTGGCGTGTAGGCCTTCAGCTCATCCGGCATGCGGGCATTGGGGTCAAAGGCCAGCAACACCTTGCCCAGGGCCGTGCAATGCAGGGGGGCCACAGTGCCTACGCCGGTAGTAGCCCGCAGGGTAGCGGGCGATTCGACCTGATCAATATACAGAGCACCCCCCTGGGAAAGGATGGCCAGGTGGGCGCCCTCGCCGGTCCGCTCCACCAGGCGGCGCAGGTACGGCTTGGCCTCATCGCGGAGCGGCATGCGCGTCAACATATAGCGGCTGAGGGTGACGATGCGCGGGCCGAGCCGGTAACGGCGCGTATCGGGGTCCTGTTCGGCAAAGCCGTAGCTGGCCAGCGTCTGCACCAACCGCGAGGCGCTGCTCTTGTCGATGTCAAGCTGGGCAGCTAATTCCGTGATCCCGGCGCCATTTTCAGCCAAAGCCAGACGCTCCAACAGCTTCAGCCCGCGTGCGAGTGATTTGATCTCGGACAAGATCGTTCCTTTTACTGGTAAGCGGCTTCCGGTCTAGTCGTTGTGCATTATACAACAGCCGAACCGGACTGTCAACGAAAATCCATAGTTGTTGACAATACAGAAACTCAGTTGTACAATAAACAACGACTGACACCGGAGATTCCCGGTTTATGTCTCTTTATCAGCACGGCTGCGCTTGCCGAGATACAGTCAGGGTAGCGAGCCATGAACGACCTGATGCACACCACCGGTCAAGCTCACCCGCCGGATACCACCACCGGCAGCGCAGCTTCACCGTGCCTGTTACGCATGAGCCAGGTTTCCAAGCGCTTTCCGGGCGTGCTCGCGCTGGACAGCGTGGACTTCGAAGTCCAGACTGGCGAGATTCATGCCCTCATTGGCGAAAATGGGGCGGGCAAATCCACCCTGATCAAAATCCTCTCCGGCGCTTACCAGGCTGACAGCGGCGACCTCATCTTTGACGGCCAGCGTATTCAGCAGCCCACCCCGGCGCGTATGCAACACATCGGGGTGAGCGTGATTTACCAGGAACTGAACCTGGTGCCGTACCTCAGCGTGGCACGCAACATCTTTCTGGGTCACGAGCCGCAAATTGTGCAGGGAGTCATCGACTTCCGCACCATGCATCAACGCAGCCGGGAATTGCTTAACCTGCTGGGGATTGACCTCCCACCCACCCGACTTGTTGCCGATCTCGGCATCGCAGCACGCCAGCTGGTGGAAGTCGCCAAGGCGCTCTCCCGGCGTGTGCGGTTGCTCATCATGGATGAACCTACCGCCCCCCTCAGCGAACAGGAGACGGCCAATCTATTTGAGGTCGTCCGGCGGCTTCGCCAGCAGGGAGTAACCGTCATCTACATCTCTCACCGGCTTGAGGAAGTATTCAGGCTGGCCGATCGGGTCACCGTCCTGCGCGATGGGCGGGTGATCGGAACGCGGCCCGTAGCAGCCGTGACCCGCGACGACCTGGTGCGGATGATGGTTGGCCGGGAAATCACCGAACAATACCCCAAGAACCCGGTCCAGCCGGGTGAGGTGGTCTTGCGTGTCAGCGGTCTGCCGGGCCGAACCGCCCACGACGCCGAACTGGTCGTCCGTGCCGGGGAGATCGTCGCGCTGGCCGGGCTGATGGGTTCCGGGCGGACGGAACTGGCCCGCCAGATATTTGGCGCTGATCCCATGCCTTATGGCCGGATCGAAATCCGTGGCCGCCTGGTACGCATCCATTCTACCTGGCAGGCGATTGAGGCCGGGATCGGCATGGTTCCTGAGGATCGTAAGACTCAGGGGCTGATCCTGGAGCGTTCGGTAGCCGATAACATCAGCCTCCCCGTGCTGTCCAGATATGCCCGTGCGATGGTCGTAAGGCGGGCTGACATCCGGAACATGGTCAGAGCGCTGGTCAAAGCGATCGACATCCGGATTCAGCATATCGCTCAGGTAGTCCGCACCCTGAGCGGAGGAAACCAGCAAAAGGTCATCCTGGCCAAGTGGCTGGCCAGCCACTGTGATGTGCTCATCCTGGATGAACCAACACGCGGCGTTGACGTGGGCGCCCGTGCTGAAATCTACCGCGTCATCGGCCAGCTTGTAGAACAGGGAAAAGCCATCCTGCTGATCTCATCTGATCTACCCGAACTCCTTGGCCTTTGTGATCGAGTCGTGGTCGTCTACGGAGGTCGTCTTGTCGCCCAATTCGAACGGCATGCTGCCACTGCGGAGACCATCATTCGTTATGCTTCCGGCGCGTTTGCGGACTGAGACTCGCGATTGGCGCCGAATCGGCGGGAGTGTAGCACCCATTGTGGTGCTGATCCTGATCTGCCTGCTGCTGTCCCTGCTCACTCCCCGCTTTTTGACCTCCGAGAACCTGATCAATGTGGTGCGCCAGTCTTCGCTTAACGCCATTGTTGCCGCCGGGATGACGCTGGTCATCCTGACCGGCGGCATTGATCTTTCCGTGGGATCGCTGCTGGCGGTCAGCAGCGTGTTCAGCGCCGGGACACTGGCGGCCGGGAGCAGTCCACTGGCAGCCGTCCTGGTTGGCATTGCCATCGGGCTTGCCTTCGGTGTGGCCAACGGCCTGATCATCACCGTTGGCGATGTTGCGCCATTTATCGTCACGCTGGGCACATTGACCATCGCGCGCGGCATCGCCCTGGTCTACACGAACGGCGCGCCCATTATGGCCATGGATAACGACTTTCGCTTCCTTGGTCGGGGGGTCATCGGTCCTCTACCGATCCCCATCGTCATTCTGATCGTGGTGTATGTAGCCGTCTATTTTGTGCTTAACCGTACGACATTCGGCAGCTATGTCTACGCTATCGGCGGCAACCAGGAAGCCGCGCGCCTGTCGGGTGTGCGGGTGCGCCTGATCAAAGCCGCCACGTATGCCATCAGCGGTCTGCTGGCCGGTCTCACCGGGGTGATCCTGACCGGCAGACTCGGCTCAGCCCAGCCCAACCTCGGCTCAGGGGACGAACTGGACGCCATCGCCGCGGTCGTTCTGGGAGGCACCAGCTTGGCTGGTGGCCGGGGTGGCATCGTCGGGACGCTGATCGGCGCGCTGATCATCGGCATCCTCTCCAACGGCCTCAACCTGCTGAATGTCAATGCCTACTACCAGCCCGTAGCGAAGGGTGTCGTCATCCTGATCGCTATCCTGGTAGATCGTCGGGTTCGTGCGAGCAGCGCCGCATGAACGCCTCAGTCTGAGCACTCCACTTTAGTCTTATGCCACCCCGCCCAGGGAGTGCGACTAAAAAACCGATTCTTACAGCCGAAGGGGGAACCTATGTTTCACTCACGACATTTAGGGTTGATCATTGTCATTGTGCTCCTGCTGACCGCTCTGGCCGGTCCCGCTGCCACCGCAGCGCAGGAATCAGTTCTACTGGGGCTGTCGGTTTCCACCCAGAGCAACCCCTTCTACCGGAATCTGGCCGAGGGTGTCGTCGCTGAAGCGCAGGCGCTTGGCGCACAGGTCACCGTTCTCAGCGCGGACGACCAGCTCGAAAAGCAGATTTCAGATGTTGAGGACCTGATCGCCGCGGGCGTCGACGCTCTGCTCATCAACGCCACCCAGGATGGCGCGGTCGGCGTCGTCGAACAGGCCGCCCAGGCGGGCATCCCCGTGATCACCATGCAGCGTGGTGTGCCCTCCTCGCTGGTCACCAGCCACATCGGCACTGACAACGTCCTGATCGGCAAACTGGCTGCTGAATGGCTGGTCAACCGCCTCGGCGGAACAGGCCGCATTGTTGTGCTGGAGGGCATCCCCGGCGCTGCCAGTTCGGAGAATCGTAAGACCGGCTCAACCCCTGTCTTCGAAGCCGCTGAGGGCATTGAGATCGTCGCCCAGCAGACCGCCGAATATGACCGGGCTACCGCCCTCACTGTGATGGAAAACATCCTCCAGGCCACGCCGGACATCGATGCCGTCTTCTGCTACAACGACGAAATGGCCATGGGCGCCCTGGCCGCCCTGGAAGCCGCTGGCCGCGACGATGTGATCGTCACCGGCATCGATGCTCTCCCGGATGCGCTGGAAGCGGTCCGTGCGGGCAAGCTGGCAATGACCATCCGCATCCCGGTCTACGATATGGGCCGCTGGGCAACCCGCTTTGGGGTCTGGGCAGTCACCCATGACATTGCCGTACCGGTGCAGAACACCATCCCGGTGCAGTTCATTACGCAGGAAACGCTGGCTCAGTAGCGAAACTGGGCTGTCGTTAAAGACCGTTGTATGGAGTTCTTTTCAGGAGGAGTCCCAAACATGAAACGCCTTTCTGTCCTGTTGGTCGCAGTGCTCCTGATCGCCAGTGTCTTCCCGGCGCTGGCCCAGGAGGGCGAGAGTTTCGTCACGGTGATGCATTACTTCACCGGTACGCTGGGCCGCGAGTCGCTCAACCAGATCTTCCAGGAGTTCCAGCACGAGACCGGCATCACGATCTTCGATAACCCGATCGGTCACGAGGACTTCAAGACAACCATCCTGGTGATGGCGGCTGGAGGTGACCTGCCTGACCTGTTCTCCTACTGGGCGGGCGCGCGCGTGCAGTTCGTGGTGGACAGCGGCGCGCTGGCCCCGATCGATGAGCTGTGGAACGCCAATAACCTGGATGAGGTCGTCCCGGCCTCCATTGCCCAGGGCGCCACGCTCTACAACGGAGCGCGTTACCTGATCCCCTTCGGCTATCACTATGCCGGGTTCTTCTACAATCCGGCGGTGATGGAAGCAGCGGGCATCACCGAATTCCCGGCTACCTGGGATGAGTTCAAGGCCATGTGCGATACCCTGCTGGCCTCCGGCGTTACCCCTATCGCGCTCGGTTCGATGAACCGTTGGCCAGCTCAGTTCTGGTTTGACTACCTGCTCCTGCGCACCGCTGGGCCGGAATACCGCGCTGCCCTGATGGCCGGCGAAGCCTCCTACACCGATCCGCAGGTTGTGCGTGTCATGGAGTTGTGGAAGGAACTGGTCGACAAGGGCTACTTCGTTCCCGACGCCAATGCCTATGACTGGACGGATGCCGCCGATCAGGTGGCCAACGGCGAAGCGGCCATGACCCTGATGGGCACCTGGATCACCGGTTACTGGAATGGGCAGGGGCTGGAACCGGTCACCAACTATGACTTCTTCCCCTTCCCGACCATCGATGAGGGTGTGCCCAACGCGGTGGTTGGCCCGGTGGATGGCTTTGTGATGTCCGCCAACGCCGCCCACCCGATCAGCGCCCAGAAGCTGCTGCTCTACCTGCTGACCAACACCGACGCGCAGGCCATCTGGGCTGTAGGCCAGGGCGCCCTGTCGCCGAACGTCAACGTTGATCCCTCGATCTACAATGATGTGATGAGCCGCGCTGCCGATACCGTGGCCGCCGCGGATACCTTTGCCTTCAACTACGACCTGGCGACCACCCCACCAATGGCGGAAGGCGGGCTGGACCTGTTCGCCAAGTTCATGAACGATCCGGCTGGCTACCAGACCTACCTGGAGGAAACCCAGGCGGTCGCCGTCCAGGTCTTCGGCGGCAGCTAACGCCCCGCATCTTCGTTTACAATGAGGGCAGGGAATGTTCCCCCTGCCCTCATTGTCCAGCTTTACGCGCTGGTGCCGCAGGGGAAACCCGCCCCGGCGGTACCAGACCAGCGGTACAAAAGGAGTGTCCCCGGTGGCTCGATCACAATGGCTGTGGCGGATTGGCTTCCTGGCGCTGCCACTCATCCTGTACATGGTGATCGTCATCGCTCCGCTCGCCTACTCCTTCTTTTTCAGCCTGACCGACTGGAACGGCTTCAACCCGGAGTACAACTTTGTCGGGCTGGGTAACTTCGAACGCATCTTCAGCGACCCGCTCTTTGGCAACGCCATCAAAAACACAGTGATCTGGATTGCGGTCGCGTTGACCGTGCCGGTGCTGGGTGGCCTAGGACTGGCCCTGATCCTGCATGAGGGGATGCGCGGCGCTAACCTGTACAAGTCGCTGTTCTACCTGCCCATCTGCCTATCGCTGGCCGTGATCGGTCAGATCTGGATCTGGATTTACCAACCACGCTGGGGACTGCTCAACCTGACCCTGAATGGGATCGGCCTGGAAGACCTCTCCCGCGCCTGGTTAGCTGACCCCGGCACAGCCCTGTCTTCGGTGATTCTGGCCTGGGTCTGGCAGCAGCTCGGCCTGGGAATGGTCATCTTCCTGGCCGGGCTGACCGCCGTGCCAACCGAATTGACCGACGCCGCCCAGATCGATGGCGCTAACTACTGGCAGACCCTGCGCCACGTGGTGGTACCGCTGCTGCAGCCTTCCACGGTGGTAGTTGTGGCTCTGGCGGTGATCAACTCCCTCAAGAGCTTTGACATTGTGTACATCATGACCGGCGGCGGGCCGTTTCATTCCTCCGACACGCTGGCCATGTTCATGTACCACGAGTCGTTCAAGAAGTACTACATGGGTTACGGCAGTGCGATTTCGGTCGTGCTTTTCATGATTGCGGTGACCGTCATCGCCTTCTATTTCCGTCAGATTCGGGCGCTGGAGCACCTGTATGACTGACCTGTCGCTCTATCGCTACTCGCAGGAGGAATGGGATCGGCTGGCGGCGCGGGAGATGACCCGGCGGCGTGTGCTTCAGGCTGTGCTCTACCTGCTGCTGACTGTCCTGGTGATTCTCTATTCGATGCCCAGCATTGGCGTGCTGATCACCTCTTTCAAATCGGACGCCGAGATCTCGCGGGGCGGGCTATGGTCAGTACCAGCGCAACTCAACTTTGCCAACTACCAGGAAGCCTGGGTCAACGGCAACGTGCGCACCTACGCACTCAACTCCTTCCTGGTGACCATCCCGGCGACTGTGCTCTCCATCGCCCTCGGTGTGCTGCTGGGATATGTCTTCAGCCAGCTTCCCTTCCGCGGCAGCGAGGCGCTGTTCATCCTGATCGTCGCCGGGATGTTCTTCCCGCCCCAGATTGTCCTGGTGCCCCTGTTCCGGTTGTTCAACACCGTTGGCCTGTACAACACCCTGTGGCCGATGATCATCGTCCACGTGGCCTTCGGGCTGCCGATCTGCACCCTGATCACGCGCAACTTCTTCGCCACTGTGCCTTCTGCGCTGCGGGAAGCGGCGATCATCGATGGCGCTAACGAGGGCCAGATTCTGGTCAGGGTCATGTTGCCGATCAGCCTGCCTGCGCTGGCAGTGCTGGCCACCCTGCAATTCACCTGGATCTGGAACGACTTTCTGTGGCCGCTGATCTTCACCCAGTCGGATAGCAGCCGGACGATCATGGTGGGTCTGATCTCGCTCAAAGGGCAATACTCGGTGGCCTGGGGCGTCCAGGGGGCGATGTCCGTCATTGCCAGCATCCCTACCCTGTTCATCTTCATCTTCTTCCAGCGCTACTTCATCAGCGGCCTGACCCTCGGCGCGGTCAAAGGGTAAAGCGGCTACCCTGCACCAGTCCGGTGATCAGCCAAGCAGGCCGATCATGGCGGCTCCAGGCGGGCCGCGTTTCTGCTTTAGCTGCGCCATCGATTCCTTCCAACCTACTTGACAAGTGCACAGATTCAGTTATACGATGAATCCAGGCGAACGTTCGCCTGTGTGGCAAGTGGGGGGAAAGTCCGATGTCCAGCAAAGCTACCCTCAAAGACGTCGCCCGGCGCGCGGGGGTCAGCTACCAGACAGTCTCCAAAGTCCTCCGCAACCAGATGCGGGTCTCACCCGAAGTGCGTGAACGCATCTATGCAGCTGTTGAAGAGCTGGGCTATCGCCCCAACGTCATCGCCCGTAATCTTCGGGCCAAGTCTAGCCATCTGATCGGCTACTCCTGGCAACCAGATCGCCAGGGCTATTTCAACCCGATCCTGGAAGAATTCGAGCAGAGCATCGTCTGTGCAGCCGAAGAATACGGCTACCACATTTTGCTCTTTCCTCAGGGCGAAGGGGCCGAGCAGGAAGAAACTTACCGCGATCTGGTTATCACCGGCCGCGTCGATGGGTTCATTCTCTCCGGCATCGAATACAACGATCCCCGCATCCCTATCCTGCAGAAGCTTCAGGTGCCGCTCGTGGCTTTTGGCCGTACCCAGAGCGAACCTCCCAGTGCCTACGTCGATGTTGATGGCGGTATTGGCGTCCAACAGGCTGTCGAGCATCTGCTCGCCCAGGGCCACAGGCGCATCGCCGCCCTGGCCTGGCCAGAGTATTCCCGCGTCGGGAATGAGCGTCTGGCCGGGTACTTCCAGGCCATGGCAACCGCCGGCCTACCGGTTGACCCGGCGTGGATCGTGCGCGGTGAGAGCGATTACAACTTTGGCTACATGGCGATGCAGCAATTCCTGGCCCTGCCCCCCGCCCAGCGCCCTACCGCTGTCGTCACCATGCTGGACCTGATCGCCATCGGGGCCATGCGTGCCATCGAAGAACGCGGCATGACGGTTGGCCGGGATATCGCCGTGATCGGGTTTGATGACACGCCAGTGGCCCGTTACCTGAAGCCTGCCCTGACATCGATCAGCCAGCCGGCCTGGGAGGTCGGCCAGCATGTTGTGCGGCTGCTGGTCAGCCAGCTGAGCGGCGAAACGACCGGCTGCCAGCAACTTCTATTGCCCTCAAAACTCGTGATCCGGGAATCCAGCCTGGGCTACCAGCCCGCCGAGCAGGAAAGAGCGCATGTCTGAAGCGATCAAAGCCGTCATCTTTGACCTTGATGGCGTCATCACCGATACCGCCGAATACCACTTTCAGGCCTGGAAGCGTCTTGCTGAAGAGGAGGGTCTACCCTTCACCCGCCAGGACAATGAGGCGCTGCGCGGCGTCCCACGCCGGGAATCGTTGCTGCGCCTGCTGAAAGGCAAGCCCGTTACTGAGGAACAGATGCAGGCCATGATGGCCCGCAAGAACGCTTACTACCAGGACCTGCTGACCCGGATCACGCCAGATGATCTGCTGCCGGGCGTGCCGCAACTGCTGGATCAACTGGACGCCGCCGGTATCCCTTACGCCATCGCCTCCGCCAGCCGCAACGCCCGCACCGTGATTGAGCGGCTGGGTATTCTGGAGCGCCTGAGCGCCCTGGCTGACGGCAACAGCGTGACCCGCCAGAAGCCGCATCCTGACCTGTTCCGTTGCGCAGCGGCCATGCTCGACCGCCATCCCTCGCAGTGTCTGGTCGTCGAGGACGCTGCGGCGGGGGTCGAGGCGGCGCTGGTAGCCGGGATGCCCTGCCTGGCGCTCGGCCCTGAGGAACGTTTCGCCGAGTTGCAGCGCCGGTTCGGGCTGATCGCCCGGCGCGATGACCTGCGGGATGTTCGCCTTGCCGAACTGGAGGCCGCCGCCCGCCCGGACAGCACATGGGCCGTCGTCCAGGCGAGCTTTGAGCCGGAACGCCAGCACCACATGGAAACTGTCTTCACCAACGGCAACGGCTACTTTTGCAGTCGCGGCAGCTTCGAGGAGGGCTATCCGGGCGACCACCCGCTCACGCTGGCCCATGGCATCTTTGACGATATGCCGATCTCCTTCACTGAACTGGCCAGCCTGCCAAACTGGCTTGATCTCACGCTGATCGTCGATGGCGAACCGTTCCGCCTGGATCAGGGGCAGCTGCTGCACTTCCGGCGCCTGCTCGATCTGCGCAGGGGGATGCTGCGACGCGAGGTGCGCTGGCAGTCGCCGGGCGGTGTCGTGCTTGACCTGACTTTCGAGCGTTTTGCCAGTTACGCCCATGAGCACGTCGGCGCGTTGCGCGTGCTGGTCACTGCCGTCAACCGACCCTGCCAGATCGGAGTCCAGGCAGGCATCAACGGCCATGTCGCCAATGGCGACCTCTTGCACTGGCGGCATCTTGACCAGGGCCAGACAGCCGATGGCGCGGTCTGGATGCACAGTTGTACCCGGCACAGCGGTCTTCATCTGGGAACTGCAGCACTAATCACGGCGTCCGGAAATGGGACGCCGGAACCGCGCCAGTGCCCCGGCCACCCCGGCGTCGTCCTCGAAAGCCCGCTGGATAGGCATCAGACCCTGCAGATCGATAAGTTGGTGAGCTACACCGCCAGCTGCGATCCGGTTGAACAGGCTGCCGATGTGGTTGGCCGCGCTCTGGCGGCGCTGCAGGGCCTGGACTACGACATGCTGCGGGCGACACAGGTTGCCGCCTGGGACGCGCTGTGGACAGATTGCGATGTGATTATCGAAGGTGATGACCAGGCGCAACTGGCGATCCGCTTCTACCTGTACCAGTTACTCATCGCCGCCCCTCAGCATAATGACCGGGTCAGCATCGGCGCCAAGACGCTCAGCGGGTTGGGTTACCGGGGCCATGTCTTCTGGGATACTGAGATCTTTATCCTGCCATTTTTCATCCACACACGGCCCGCGCTGGCACGCAATATGCTGATGTACCGCTACCATACCCTGCCCGGCGCCCGGCGGAAGGCCGCCGCTAATGGATTCAGCGGGGCGCAATACGCCTGGGAGAGCGCGGCCACCGGCGACGAAGTCACCCCAACCTGGGTCCCCAGTTTTGACGGCAAGGAGCTGGTGCGCATCTGGACGGGCGATATTGAAATCCACATCACTGCTGATGTTGCTTACGCGATTCTGCAGTACTGGTCGGCCACCGGCGATGACGCCTTCATGCGCGACTATGGCGCGGAGATTGTGCTGGATACGGCGCGCTTCTGGGGCGACCGTGCCGAACCGGAGGAGGAAAATGGCCGCCGGCGCTATGCGCTCCGTAATGTCATCGGCCCCGACGAATACCACGACCACGTGGACAACAACGTCTACACCAACCGGATGGCCCAGTGGCATCTGCAAACGGCGCTGAAAGTACTGGCCTGGCTGGAGGCCCACTACCCTGACCGGGCGCGGGTACTGCGCGAGCAACTTGACCTGACCGAAACGCGTCTGGCGCACTGGCGGGACGTGATCGACCACATCATCATCAACTACGATCCTGAGACGGGCTTGATGGTACAGTTTGACGGTTTCTTCGAACGGCAATACATCGACCCGCAGGTGATCGCCAGCACCGATCGGTCAATGCAGGTGGTGCTGGGTATCGAAGGAGCTAATGCCAGCCAGGTGCTCAAGCAGGCCGACGTGATCATGCTGCTGTGCCTGTTCCGGGATGACTACGATCACAAGACCTGGCGTAAGAACTGGGACACCTACATGCCCATCACCGATCACCAGTACGGTTCCTCGCTGGGGCCGAGCTTCCATGCCTGGGCAGCCTGTGAGATAGGCGAACCGGAGGAAGCCTACAAGCATTTCATGCTGGCCGCTCAGGCGGATCTGTACGACGTCCGTGGCAACGCGGGTGATGGCATTCACGCCGCCTCTGCGGGCGGCCTCTGGCAGGCTGCTGTCTTCGGGTTTGCTGGCCTGCGATTCGGGCCGGCTGGCCCGTCGCTGAGGCCCCGCTTCCCCGGCCACTGGCGACGCATGGCCTTCCGCTACTACTACCGTGGAGAACGCCACTCTGTGGATATCTGTCGTGAAGGAGGCGCCTATAAGGTCATTTCGCAGTAAGTACAACCGTAATCCCAATACGCCGGCCATAGAGATTTCTCAAAGGAGATGTATAACATGGCCACTCAGAAGAAACTGCTGATCGCCCTGACCATCGTCCTCACGTTCATGAGCTTGATGGCAAACGGCGCGATTTTCCAGCTGCCCGTGGCGGACGCTCAGGGATCAGGCACGATCCGCGTGACCACCTGGGACAGCGGCAACGCGCTGGAACCGTTCACCAATGCCATCGCCGCGTTTGAGGCGGAGTATCCGGACATCAATGTTGAGCTGGAGCCGATTCCGCAGGAATATGGCACCAAGCTGTTGGCTCAGATCGCGGCGGGCACGGCCCCTGACATCTTCCAGGTCGGTGACGGCGATGTGGCCCGCTTCGCCCGCGAAGGCATGATGGAGCCGCTCGATTCCTGGATCGAGAACGATCCGGACTTCAGCATGGATGTGTTCTTCCCCGGCGTAGCCTCCTTTGGCCAGGTGGGCGGCGTGACCTACCTGCTGACCAAGGACTACAGCCCGCTGGTGCTCTACTACAACAAGGACCACTTCGATGCGGCAGGGCTGGAATACCCCAATCCGGACTGGACATGGGATGACCTGCTGAACGCGGCCAAGGCCCTCACCACGGCAGACCGCTGGGGCCTGATGATCCCGGCGCACTGGGGTGACTGGCTGTGGACGCGCGGTATCCTGCCGCTGCTGGCTCAGAACGGCACCCACCTGCTGAGCGAAGACGGCCTGACCGTTGAAGGCATCCTGAACAGTGAAGCTACTGTCGAAGCGATTCAGTGGTATGTGGACCTGTTCAAGGTGCACAAAGTTGCGCCCACCCGCCAGGATGTGGAATCCTTCGCTGGCGCTGACCTCTTTGCCAATGGCGTCGTCTCAATGGTGTGGACGGGCCGCTGGCCGCTGAAGGACTGGCGCGTCATTGACGGCTTCAACTTCGGCACGATGGGCCTGCCCGCCGGTCCTGCCGGCGAGGGCAACACCCTCTGCTGGGCTGGTTTCGCCATCAACGCCGCCAGCCAGAACAAGGAAGCCGCCTGGACCTTCCTGAAGTACATCGCCGCTGGCGATGGCGCCAAGGAGTTCGCCAACTACGCCTTCACGGCTGTCCAGCCGATCGCTGAAGCACAGGGCCTGACCGAAGACGAGTATGATGGCCCGATCATCGCCTACCTGGAGAACGTTGCCCCCATCCCCGAAGCGCTGTCGCCTTACGCCGGGGAGTGCGTGGTGACTCCTTTCCAGCAGCACCTTGAGAAGATCTTCCTCGAGGATATGCCAGTTCAGGAAGCCCTGGACGCCGCAGCCGCTGAAGCGCAAGCTTGCCTCGACGGCTACAACCAGTAACCTGACTAACCCATGAAGAGGATGAGGCGGGCCAAGCCGGTCCGCCTCATCTTGATACCGCTGGAGGGAATTCATGGCCGTTTCTTCTAGCATTCAATTAAGAAAACCCTTCTGGACGACGAAACGCCGGGAAGCTGCGATCTTTTACCTGATGGTAGCGCCCTGGGTCATTGGATTTCTGGTCTTCACCCTGGGGCCGATTCTGTTCTCCCTCTATGTGAGCTTCACCCAATGGAGTATGTTGAGCGAGCCAGCCTGGGTCGGACTGGAGAACTACCGGAATATCCTTCAGGACCCTGACATCGGCCATTCACTCGCAATCACGGCCAAATACTCTCTGGCCAGCGTGCCGTTGCGGCTGGTGGTCGCGCTGTTCCTGGCCATCTTGCTCAACGAAGCGACGATTGCGGTAGGTTTGTTCCGGACGGCCTTCTATCTGCCAGGGGTAGTTGCCAGCGTCAGTGTTGCTGTGCTGTGGCAATGGATCTTCAATCCGCGCTTTGGGCCGTTTAACGCTGCGCTGAAGCTCTTTGGCATTCAGGGACCCAGCTGGTTCAGCGACCCCAACTGGGCAATCTGGGGGCTGGTGATCATGAGCGCCTGGGGGGTCGGCGGCGAGATGTTGATCTTCCTGGCTGGCCTGAAGGGCATCCCGCAGACGCTGTACGAGGCCGCCGAGATCGATGGTGCGGGGCGGTTACAGCGCTTCCTGCGCATCACACTGCCCATCCTCAGCCCCACCATTTTCTTCAACCTGGTCATGTCCGTGATCGGTTCCTTCCAGACCTTCGACAGCGCCTTTGTCATCTCCACCGCCCGCGCCGGTGCGATCGGTTCGCCGCTTAAATCGACCCTGTTCTACATGCTGTATCTGTATCAAAATGCTTTCAGCTTCCTGAAGATGGGTTACGCGGCGGCGATGGCCTGGGTGCTCTTCATTGTGATTGTCTCCATCACCTACCTGATCAACCGCACCTCCAACCGCTGGGTGTTCTACGGGTAAAGGGAGCAAACCATGGCTATCCAGACGACCTCCCGGCCAGCGCCGGCTGCCAGGCGCCAAGACTACAACCTCGGGGATATCCTCCATAAGGGCGTTGTTTACGCCCTGCTGATTGGCCTTAGCCTGCTTTTCCTGTTTCCTTTCTTCTGGATGATCCTTTCCGCGCTGAAGCCTGAGCATCAGATTTACCGGTGGCCGCCTCAGTGGTTTCCTGACCCGATCCAGTGGTCGAACTTCGCGGATGTCTTCAGCAATCCCTACCTGCCCTTCCAGGTGTTCATCAAGAACACCCTTATCCTGGAAGTCGGGATGATCACCGGTCGACTGATCTCGTGCACGCTGGTCGCCTATGGCTTCGCCAGGCTGGAAGCGCCCGGTAGGGACCTGATCTTCGGCATCCTGCTGGCGACACTGATGCTGCCCGGCGCCGTGCTGCTCATCCCGCGCTTCATCCTGTTTAGCCAGATGGGCTGGATCAACACCTTCAATCCGCTGATCGTCCCGGCCTGGTTTGGCGAGGCGTATGCAATCTTTCTGATGCGCCAGTTCTTCCGCACCATCCCTAAAGAACTGGAAGAATCGGCCATCGTCGATGGCGCTAACCGCCTGCAGGTGATCTTCCGGATCATCGTCCCACTCAGCATTCCGGTGCTAACCGTGATCGGGATTTTGAGCTTCAAGGACATCTGGAACGACTTCATGGGGCCGTTGCTCTACCTCAATGAAATCAGCAAGTATACGGTGGCGGTGGGTCTGGCCTATCTCAACGGGCAATTCGACACCCAGATGAACCTGCTGATGGCCGCCTCCGTGACGCTGATGATGCCGACGCTCATCCTGTTTTTCATCGCGCAACGCGCGTTTGTCGAAGGCATTACCATGACCGGACTGAAGGGTTAGAGAATCGTGAAACTGCCTGCTGATTACTACCACTGCTTCCTCGGTAACGGTCTTGACGCCGTGCTCATCGGCCCGACCGGGTCGATGGTCGGGGATAAAGTCGGCGTAGACCGTTGTTACTGGTACAAAGCCGACCGCTATTACCCCGAAGACAAACTGGTGCTGCCTGCGGGGCGCTGGCCGGTGGACAGGCCCCTGGAACACGCCGCTGGGTCTGGCTGGTATGATGTTGCGCCGCTGGGCCATACCTGGTATGAGGTGCTGGTCGACGGGCAGCCGCTTGAGTTGCAGGCCAGCCAGCAGCGCTTTGTCCCCCAGGAGGGCACGCTCTATACGCGGGTGGACTACGGCCCTGTCACCGGCGAGGTCGTCACCTGGCTTCACCCAACGCAATCTCTGCTGGTCGAACACTATACCTTCAGCCAGGAGGTGGAGTTCCGCGCCTGGATGGGACCCGGCGTGTGGATCGAGGAAGGGTGGGACAGCGATCCGTTCTACGCGGTTGAGGCTCTTGAGCACGCCCCTCAAATCCGCTACGACCTCGGCGAAACGCAGGGGATCATGCTGTTGCGGCTGGCGGACGACACTGCCCGGCTGGGCGAAGAAGGGCTTAACCGTTCGCTGACGGTGCGCGCCACTGAGGTGACCAAGTACTTTGCCATCATCGATAACCGGCAAGGCGCACTGGATCCGGCGATTATCGACCGGCAGATCGCGCGGGGCTATGATGCATTGCGTGAGGAGCATCTGGCCTTCTGGCGCGCATACTTCGCTGTGTCGAATATCACGATCCCCGATCCGCAATTCCAGTACTTCTACAACGCCAGCATGTACCACTTCAAGGCGATGCAAAACCGCGAGTCTGGTGGTCTGCCGGTTAACAACCTGCGTCGCACCTGGTCGTCGCATATCTTCTGGGACTCGTACTTCCTCCAGCGCGCCCTGCTGGAAGCGAACCACCGCCATGAGGCGCTGGAAGGCTGCCGCTTCTTCCAGCGCACGATTGACCATGCCCGCCGCCATGCACGGGAAGAATTCGGCTGCGATGGCCTCAAGTGGGACTGGGAGATCACCCATGACGGGCGCAAGGCGTATGGCGCGCTCTTGCACATGAAGTACCAGATTCACAATAATGGCTCCTATGCCAACGAAATCTGGGGTTACTATGACTACACGCAAGATCACGCCATGCTGCAGGAGTTCTACCCCATCCTGGAAGGGCTGGCCCGCTTCTACCTGAACTGCATTGTCACCACCACCGAGCAGGGGTACGAAGTCGGCTATCAGGTCGGCGTACACGAAAGTCCGGAAAAGGTGCGCAACGACGGCATGAACCTGGCGGCAACGATCGCCATCCTGCGCCACTGCGCCGAAGCGGCGCGCTTACTCGGCCTGGAATCGGAATTCACCCGGCGCTGCGCGACCGTGGCCGAGGGTCTGAAAAAGACCCAGGATCAGCTTTATAATGGCCGCTACTTCCAGGCCTCAGCTGACCAGGACATCCTCAACATGAGTTCGCTTGGCCCGATCTATCCAATGGGCGTCATCGAACCGACCGATCCGCGGGCCATTCAGACCGCCCGTGCGTTCGTTGAGAAATATCATGGCCGGCTGATGGGCGATGGCAGCCACGAGTACGGGTTCCCCTGGCTGGCCGGTGTGCTGGCGACGGTGGTCGCCCGGCAGAACGACGGCGACGCGGCCTGGGCGGTCCTGGAAGGGGCGCGCCCGACAATCTGCTGCTTCGGCGGGATGACTGAAGTAATGGAAGCGGGCGAATGGAACATGCAATACTTCGGCACGGCGCAGGCGGCCGTCTGCACGGCGCTGCACCAGTTGCTGCTACAGGTCGCCCCACCGGATACCATCCGCCTCTTCCCGGCCCTGCCTTCCGCCTGGCCGGAAGCGGCTTTTGAGAACCTGCTGGCAGCAGGGCTGACGGTATCAGCGCGATACAACGGCTCGCAGGTCAGCTGTACCCTGCGCAACGAGGCGACGGCGACCCTCACGCGACGTATCCAGTATCGAGACCACGTGGTGGGAGTCATGCTGGCGCCCGGCGACTCTACGGATCTGCAATGGCCGCAATAGCCCGCGCCCGCAGCGCCGGGACGCCGCGGCGTCCTGCCACCTTCCTGGCCGTCTTTGCGGTATCCGCAGCGGGCCTGGCCTTTGAGATCGCGCTGACACGCGTGTTCTCGCTGTACTTCCAGTACCATTTCGCCTTTCTGGCGGTCTCGCTGGCAGTACTGGGCCTGAGCCTGGGAGCCAGCGCCGGGTACTTCATCCGGCGGCCAGCGCCGGGCCTGCCAGTTACCGTGCTGACGGCACTGGGCGCTGCCTACCCGCTGGTCACGCTGGCCCTGTCCTGGTATCCCTCAGCAGCCTCGGTGGTGCCATACGCCGTCCTGGCTCTGATTCCGTTTCTGCTGGCAGGCCTCTTTATGGCGCTGATCTTCGAGCGCCATGCAGACACTGGCGGGCTGCTCTACGCCGCCGATCTAATCGGTGCTGCGGTGGGCGTGATCGCCGTCTTACTGCTCCTGAACCTGTGGAGCGCCTTCAGCATGACACTGCTGCTGGGCGTGCTGGTCAGCTTTACCGCGCTCGCCATCAGCCTGAGCGATCCAGGCTTGCGCCGGGGACGGCTGCCGGTCGCCGCCGCGTTGAGCAGTAGCGTCAGCATGCTGCTGCTGCTCGCCAACGTCGCAACCGGCGTGACTGATTTTCACCCGCAGAACCTGGCCGACGCACCGCGTGACAAAACGATGCTAATGATCCTGGCCGATCCGGCCCGGCAGGCCCGGATCGCCCGCACGGTCTGGAGTCCCTTCGCCCGCGTGGATGTGGTCGAAACCGCCGATCCGGCGGCCAGGTTCATCTTCACCGATGGCGGCGCAGGCAGCTACATGCTGCGCTTTGATGGCTCGCTAGATGCCCTGCAAAGCTGGCGCGAGGGCATTGAATACCTGCCTTTCACCACTGGCCAGGCCGACCGTCTGCTCGTCATTGGCGCTGGCGGCGGCAAGGACATCCTGCTGGGGTTGCTGGCCGGGGCACACAACATCACTGCGGTGGAGGTCAACCCCGCCGTCATTGAAGCCACACGCGCCTTCGCCGACTACAACGGCAACATCCTCGATCTCCCGCAGGTCAACCTGGTAACAGGGGACGCCCGCACCTTTGCCGAGCGTGACACCAGTACATACGACCTGATCTACCTGAATGTCGTCTATACCCAGGCCGCGGAACCGGGCAGCCAGGTGCTGGTCGAAAACTACATCTTCACCTGGCAGGCCTTCCAGACCTACCTGAACCGCCTGAGTCCCGGCGGGCGGCTGGCCATCATCTCGCACAACGCGCTGGAAGCCAGCCGAGCTGCTGTGACCGCCCTGCAGGCGCTCCAGGCAATGGGAGTGCCCCCTGCGCAGGCGCTCGATCATCTGATGCTGTGGATGCTCCCTGCTGCTGACGCCACCGTGCGCACGTCAGTGCTGCTGGTCGGACGGGAGGCGTTCACTGCTGAAGTGATCGACACGTTCACGGCCAACGCCCGGCGCCTGGGGATGCAGGAGTTGTTCGTGCCCGGCGCGTATGAGGTCCTCTTCGCACCACTGCGGGATGGGATGAGCCTGGACACCTTCGCCGCTGACGACGCAGACTACAATCTGGCGCCGACCAGTGATGACAGCCCCTTCTTCTTCCATCTCGACTTTGGTCTGCCCCGCCCGGTGCAATCGGCGCTGGTCACTGCCGGGCTGCTGGCGATCGGTCTGGCCGCCCTGGCCTTCCTGATGGGCGGCAGCGCCAGCCGGTCTGCCAGCAGCACAGGTATCTGGGCCAGCAGGATGCTTTACGCTATGATCATCGGCGCCGCTTTCATGCTGGTGGAAATCCCGCTGATCCAGCGCTTCCAGTTGCTGCTGGGATATCCGGTGCTCTCGCTGGCGGTTGTGTTGAGCGCCCTGCTGCTGGGCGGGGGAGCAGGCAGCCTGCTCAGCCAGCGTCTGGCCGCTTCCCGGCTAGTCGGGCCGGTTATGGCAGCCGGGCTGTGGATCGCTGCCGTCAGCCTGATCTACCACTTTGCCCTGCCCGCCGTGGTGGAAGCCGCGCTGGCGGCGTCCCTGCCGTTACGCATCGCGGTCACCGTGGCGCTGACGGCGTTGCTGGGCGTGCCGATGGGCATCCCCTTCCCCAGCCTGATCCGGCGGGTCGGCCAGCAACAGCGCCAGGTTGCGCTGATCTGGGCTTTGAACGGCGTCTTTTCGGTGCTGGGGTCTACCCTTGCACTGGCCATCTCGATGACATGGGGTTTTGGCGCTGCGTTGTTGATGGGCGCTGCGCTTTATGCAACGCTGGCCCTGCTTTCTCGATGGGCTTTGGGAGGTGACTGATGCGAATCGGCGTCATTTCTCCGCAGGACTGGGGTCTACCCGTAGCCAGGTGGGACGGCAACGCCCGGTTGGACAGGCTGGGAATCACAGTCGCGGAGCTGGAGCAGCGCGTTCAGCACTGCCTGTACCACTGGCTGCCGCGCCACTTCAATGCCGCCGAAGGGGCGTTCCACGGCTTCTACAGCGCCCCCCGCCAACATCTTGAACCACCGCAGACGGTCAACCTGATCGCGCCCTGGCTGCTGCTGGCCGCCTACGATCGCTTTCAGGATGACTCCCTGTTGCAGATGGCGCAGCGAGCAGCCACCTGGTTCTATGATCGCTTTGTCATCACCCACCCGATGAGCGTGGCCATCGGCGGCGTGCGCGAAAGCCTGCCGGATGGTGCGCTGTGGACTAAATTCGCGGCAGAGTACGTGCTGCTGGTGGCCGGCCTGTATCGCCGCACTGGCGACCAGACCGCTTTGCAGCGTGCCCTGCAGAGCGCCGGCTTTCTGATCCAGTCGAGCCGTCACCACTTCGCCCCCCGCTACGATGTCCGCAGCGGTGCATGGTTGCCGCTAGGCTGGCAGTCATTTGGAAGAGTCGTGGAAGCGTTCCTGGAACTGGCCGATCTCACCGGTGACACCCGCTGGCAGGAACGTGCCCTGGCGTGGGGTGAGTTCGGCCTGGGCCTGCAGGCGGAAAACGGCAGTTTTTACCTGATCGATGATGACTACTTCAACACGGACATCGCCGCCGATGAGTTGCGAGCCTTGACCTTCCTGTACGAGCAAACCGGTCAGGAGCGCTTCCTGGCCGCCGCCGTGCGCTTTGCCGGCTGGCTGCTGGCCCGCCAGCGCGCAGATGGCGCCTGGCCGCTGACTATCGACCGTGACGGTAATGTGGTTGTCCCCACTGTCGGCCCCGGCGACATACCCAACATCGCCATTGCCCTGCTCCGGTTGCATGCTGTCACCGGCCAGGCCGCCTACCTGGACGCTGCACAGCTGGCCCTGCGTTATAGCTTGAGTATGCAGATCGTGCCGGGCGGGCCGCATCCCTATGCGGATGATCCCGGCGTCGCGTGGGGATTCTGGTCGTGGGACCCGTACTACGATTACACAGTGTCCGGCGACCAGGCCACCCACCACATCCGTGGATTCCTGTTCCTGCTGGATTACCTGGGGGCGAAGGGGAGCTGACCGTGTCCCGTCGGATGAGCGATCGCGTGCTTCAGGACCAGTTCTGGAATGCCTACTACGACACCATCGATCTGATCCTGATCAACCTGACCTGGTTCCTGTGCTCTGTGCCGCTGATCACAGCCATCCCCGCCCTGGGCGGCCTGTTCCACGCGACCAACCGGCTGGCGCACGGCAGCGGCGGCAACTGGCGCGTCTTCTGGGAAGGCTTCCGCCAGCACTTCTGGCTCAGCTGGCGCTGGGGCCTGATCAATGCTGCGGTCTTCATCGTCCTGGGCGTGAGTTATGAGTTCTACAGCCAGCTTGAAATCCCGGCCTTGAGCTGGATACGCTGGCCAATCCTGATCGCCGGGGCTATCTGGGCCGAACTCCAGCTATTCACCTTTCCTTTGTTGCTGGAACAGACTGACCGGCGCTTCCTGATCGCCACCCGTAACAGCGCCGTGCTGTTTCTGCGCTGCCCCGGCCTCGCCCTGAGCGCGCTCGTGCCGGTGCTGATCATCGGCGCGGTCAGCCTGCTGGTATTCCTGCCCGCCTGGGTCGTGATCTCGGCCAGCCTGTGCGCCTACCTGGCTAACCGCGCCGTGGTCAAGACCATTGAAAGGCTCAAACCGCCGGCGGCAGCCTGAGCGAATCATCCCGCGCTGTCATGGCGACTGCGGATCAGGCGGTTGGCCCGCCGGGGGCAGCAATTCGACCACCGCTCCCAGGATGCCTGTTTCGCCGCCCCTCCCCAGCACAATTTCCACCGGGCGAATGGCCCCGCCGGTCAATTCGGAGACGATGCGGTAGTAGTCACCCAGCAACTCGTAGAAGCGCTTGCGGACGGCCTCCAGCAGCACCTCCCCGGCCTCAGCGGTGCCACCGGTCAGAGCCACCTTATCCGGATAGAAGATCATGCTCAGGTTAGCCAGGGTAAAGCCCAGGTAAGCGCCGATCTGCTGGATGATGGCGACCGCCCGTTCGTCGCTGCGTTCGCGTGCAGCGGTGATCACATCCCGCGCCGGGACATCGCGTCCGTAGTGCATCCGGGCCAGCCGTTCAATGCCCGGCACGCCGCACAGGATTTCCGCCGAACCACGCACCCCGTACACGTCAACCGGGCCATCCGGGTCAAGGATCAGCCGTCCGGTATCCCCTGCCGTGCCATACCCGAAGCGCAGTGGCTCGCCATCAAGGATGATGCTGGCTCCTAATCCTGTGCCAATCGCCAGGGCCATGAACCGGCGCGATCCGCGCCCGGTGCCAAAGCGGTATTCGCCCAGTGAGTGCGCGGTGAGATCGTTATTCACCACCACCGGCAGGCCATAGCGTTCCTCCAGCAGTCCGCGCATGTTCAGGCCACGCAGCGCCGGCGTATTGTTGCAAGCGATCGGCCCGCGCCGTTCCTCATCAATCGCGCCGTGCATGGAAACGCCAATGCCGATAAGCCGCCCCTCGCCCGCTGCAAACACCTCATCCACCAGCGGCAGGAAGCGACTGAGGAACGGCCCCGGATCGCTGCCCCGTGCCTCGGTTGGCATGCGACGCACATCGGTCAGGACGCCCTCCGGACTGACCAGCCCCATCTTGGTATTGGAGCCGCCAATATCAATCCCCAGCGCCAGGGAATCAGAACTCACCATTGCCCCTCACAGGTAGAAAATGCGGTCCTTATACTGCGCCAGCAGGGCGGCATTGTACTCATCCCCGCCCTCGACATTGGCCGCCAGGAATACCGGCGGCGTGACGCCCCGCGCCAGCAGTTCCTCCACGGTAGCCGCCACCAGCATTTGCAGCAGGGCTGGGCCGGTCACCCCGGAAACCGGGCAGATGCGCTGTGGAACCCCCGCCACCGACAGAATGGCATCCCCCTTGGGAGCCTTGTTGTCCAGCACCACATCAGCGAATTCGTACATCTTCCTGCCGGAAGAATGGCGCGACTCAACGGACTGCGTGTAGGTCATGGAGGTCATGGCAATCACCTTGATCCCGCGCGCCTTTGCCTCCATCGCCATCTCTACCGGAACCGCGTTGCGCCCGGAGACTGAAACCAGAATCAACACATCCCCGGCCCGGATCGGCGTATTGTCCAGGATACCGGCGGCGTACCCTTCCAGCCGCTCGATGGCTGAGGAAAGCGTCACGGGGTGGGTATCAATCGCCTCCAGACCCGGCGCAAAGATCGGATTGATCAGCATCAGTCCGCCGGCCCGCACCAGGATATCCTGCAGCACGGTGGAGGAATGCGTACAACCGAAAGCGAAAATCCGCCCATCCCCGGCGATAGCATCCGCCAGAATCTGCGCCGCCTTCCGGATGTTTTCCGCTTCCTCATCCACAAGGCGGTGGAGCAACGCGGTAACCTGTTCAGCATAATCGTGCAACAGAGCCATAGCAATTCTCTCTCCAACAAAGCTTAACCGACGCTCGCGGCTTCCTGACCGGCCCGGTAAACAACTTCCCCGGCGACCAGCGTCATCCGGACACACAGATCGGGATCAAGCAGCACCAGATCGGCATCAGCCCCCACCGCCAGCACGCCCTTCTTGCCAGCCAGGCCCATCGCTTCCGCGGGAACCGATGTCGCCATCGGCAGCATTTCCTGCAGCGACATGCCGGTGAAGGCGATCGCGTTCCGCACGGCAGCATCCATGGTCAACGTGCTCCCGGCCAGGCTGCCGCTGGGCACGCGCACGATGCCATTCCGCACGGTAGCGATCTGGCCGTCGCCGATGTCGTATTCGCCATCCGGCAGGCCAGCAGCGCGGATAGAATCGGTGATCAGGATTGTGCGCGCGGCGCCCTTAGCGCGGATCAGGAGCTTAACCATAGCCGGGTGAACATGGATGCCGTCGCAGATCAACTGGCCGTAGATGCGGTCATCGGTCATGATAGCGCCAAGTGTGCCCGGCTCGCGGTGATGTAGCCCCAGCATACCGTTGTAGGTATGGGTCGCCTGTCGCAGCCCGTGATTGGCCGCTTCCAGCATCTGCTCGTAACTGGCGCCGCTATGCCCGACGGCGAACTCCACCCCTTCTCTGGCACCTTCCCTGATAAACTCCATCACACCGGGTCGTTCCGGGGCCACGGTCACCAGCTTGACCACGCCGCTCTCCAGCCAGTTGCCGTATTCCTCCGGGTCAGGATCGCGCATGTCGCTGACCTGCTGCGCGCCGCAATGGGCCGGATTCAGGTAGGGGCCTTCCACGTGCACGCCCAGGTGCCGGGCGCCATCGCGAGGCTGCGGCGTGGTCATCACCGTTTCGATCGCGGCCAGAATGGAATCAGCGGGAGCGCTGGTTGTGGTAGCATAGTAGGCCGTCACGCCATGCCGGGCAAAGAAACGCCCCATGCCCAGCAGCGCCTCCGGCGTGGCATCCATGGCATCAAACCCATCCCCGCCATGCACATGCACATCGATAAAGCCGGGAACCACCCACATACCGGAGGCATCAATTACCCGGTCAAAGGAACCTTCTGGCCGGCCTCTGGTAATCGAGACGATCCGGCCGTCTTCCATCACAACAGCGTGGTCGGGCAGCAGCGCAGCAGGCGTCAGCACCCTGCCACCTGCAACAAGCGTGCGCATGGTCAGATTCTCCCCCTTCAATCGGATGGACAGGGCTAGCGCTTCACTTCACCGACCCCATCGTGATCCCGGAGATCATCCGCTCAGAGAGAATGATGAACAACAGGATCGTGGGAGCCATCACCAGCACCACCCCGGCAAACAGCCCTACCCAGTCGCCGGTGTAAGTCATCGAGTTCTTCAGCGAGTACAACCCCAGCGACAGGGGCCGCTGGGCCGGATCCTGGATGAAGATCAGGGCAAGCTGGAATTCGTTCCACAGGCCAATGAAGTTGAAGATCGCCGCCGTCAGGATTCCGGGAGAGGCCAGGGGGAGCATCACATGGCGGAACACCTGGAAATCGCTCGCCCCGTCAATGACCGCCGCTTCCTCCAGGTCAACCGGCAGGGTGGAGAAGAAGCCTGTCAGGATATAAACCGTAAATGGTATCGACAGGCTGACATAAACCAGGATCAACCCCTCTTTGGAATTGGTCATCCCCATCGCGGCCAGCATGGCGAACAGGGGGATGAACAGCAGCGGATAGGGGATGCCAATCCCGGCGATGTAGATCATGGTGATCAGCTCCCTGCCCCGGAATTTGACCCGGCTCAGAATATAAGAAGCCGGGGCGCTGACCAGCAGGATGACCAGCACCGAGACGCCGACAATCAGCACGCTGTTGAAGAAGTTTTCCCCCAGCTTGGCGCTATTCCAGGCGCGTTCGTAGTTGACGAACTGCAGACTGGTCGGCAGCTTCCACGGCTCGCGGAAGACTTCCCGGTTGGACTTCAGGGAGGCCAGCGCGATCCAGCCAATCGTAAAAATAGTGAACAGCGACCAGCCACCCAGCACCAGATAGGCGGGGATATGCCGAATCCATCGGCGGTCCGAAAGCGCGGTGCGGGCGGGTTGTGGCGATAGTCCAGTGCTCACGGCTTGCTCAACCATGGACGCCTCCTGCGATGTTCCACCTAATACTGTAGCTGTTCACGGCGCATAAGCCGGCGCAGCACCATCACCACCAGGATCACCACCAGCAACAGCATGACCCCGACAGCAGTCGCGTAGCCCAGGCGGTAGATGGGCTGGCGCTGGCCGAAGCCCAGAATATACATGTACACGGCTACCGTGTACGAATTCACGTTCGGCTCCAGGCCGGTGAACGAGAACGGGAATTCGAAGATCTTGACGGCATAGATGCTCCATAGCACCATGCCTACGGTGATCACATCCCAGAGCAGCGGGACGGTGATCAGCCGGAACATCTGGAACTGGTTGGCGCCATCCAGGCGGGCAGCTTCGTAGAAATCTTCGGGAATCTTATCCACCCCGGCCAGGAACAGCACCAGGTAGAACCCGACTTCAATCCAGATGATCGCCACCAGCATCGCCCAGAAGATCGTATCCGGCCCCAGCCAGGGGAATTCCGCCAGCTGATCCAGCCCGATCAGATCGAAAAAAGCGCCCAGCAACCCGAACTTGGGCGTGTAGAGGTAGCCCCATAGCGTTGTCAGGGCGATGACCGCAATCACGTTCGGCAAAAAGATGATGGCCCGGAAGAGCTTGCGACCCTTGATGCCGGAGGTGACCAGCATGGTCATCACAAACGCCAGGCCGAAGGTGATCAGCCCGCCCAGCAACAGAATCAGAATTGTATTGGACATGCTGCGCCAGAACAGCCGGTCGTTAAACAACTCCGAATAGTTGCTCAGGCCAACAAAGGTCTGGTTGGTGCCAAACCCGCGCCAGTCGTACAGGCTGTAGCCCAGAGCGGACAAGGTCGGCACCAGGAAAAACCAGAAATAGAGGGCACTGGCGGGCAGCAAGAAAAGGATGATGAGGCGCTTGGAAATTCTCATCTACCCTCCCCCCTTTATACGCTCAACGCGCAATCAAAACGGGAATAATCGATGGTGGGGACGGGGTGTTCCCGTCCCCACCGGACGTGCTATTGGCAACAGGCGACTAGTGCGTGGCCCAGTATTCCGCCGACTGGGTTGCCATCTTGTCGACGAATTCCTGAGGCGTGATCTTGCCCTGCCACAGTTCAGAGTAGTTGACCCCCAGAATCGTGTTCAGGTATTCCGCATGTTTGGCGTAGACACCATCCACATCCGGGAAGATCCTCTCGGCGTTCATGGCTGCGGCCTGAGCATCGGCGATCGCCGGCGCCCACTCGATACCCTGGCGAGTCACACCCACCAGCGATTCATCGGCCATTAGTTGCTGGTTTTCCTTGGTCATGATGAAGCGCAGGAATTCCGCCGCCTCATCCGGATGCTGTGTATCCTTGATGATCATGAACGCCAGCAGCAGGGCTTGGGTATCGTTCACTGACCCCTCACCACCTTCCACCGCCGGGAAGTTGAAGCCACCCCACTCAAAGCCGGGGTCGACCATGTTCGCCAGCTCAATCGGCAGCCAGGAGCCAACCAGCGACTGCGCCGCCTCGCCAAAGGCCAGGGTGTTCTGGCCCTGCGGCCACACATAGCCCAGGGTCACAGCGGGGATGTCGCCGCGGTCCCACAGCAGGCGCAGCATCTCAGAGGTCTGCAGGTAAACCGGGTCGCGCCACATCTCGCCGGTGCGATCCTCAGCCGTCTGCAGCAGGAAGCCAGGGCCTTTGATGCGGGCCACCATGTTGGCCAGGTAGAAGGTGGAGTAGAACGGCTCGTTGCCTTCAGCAGCGATGGGGGCATAGCCCGCTTCCCGCAGTTTGTCGTTATTCGCCAGGAACTGCTCCCAGGTCAGCGGCACTTCGATGCCGACTTCCCGGAAGACCCGCTTGTCATACCAGAACTGCACCGTGTTGTAGATGTACGGCAGCAGGTAGATGTCCCCGTCCATGGCGAATAGATCGAGCGTGCCGGGCAGGAAGACATCCTTCAGCGGCACATCCTCATCCAGCGCCGGCATCTCCAGGTAGTCATTCAGCCGCAGGCCGAAGCCCTCCTGCATCAGGCCGCCGGCGATCTGGTCAGCATCCTGATCGACGATATCGATCACTGTCCCACCGGCCAGCGCCGTCCGCACCAGCGTCTGGTTCTGGCGCCCGTTCCACACGGCGTTGATCTTGATGTTGGGATGTTCAGCCTCAAACGCCGCGATCCACTTCTGGATGACCAACGCCTGGCCTTCGGTCTCATTCCACATCGACCAGTATACCAGCTCGATCTGCTCTTCCTGAGCAGCCACGCTCCCCAAGGCGATTACGACCATCGCCAGGAGAACAACCAGACTGACAATTCCTTTGGCTCTTAACATGCTTCTTCTCCTACTCTTGGGACCAAAGAACGTTCGTTAGATGAGACGGTTAGGCTTACCAGACGCTTTTATTGGATACGCGCTGCCCTCCTTTTCCGAACTATTCCGGGAACCCGCCGGTCGCGGCTCGGTTCAGTGCCACCTGCGCGTTATACCAGTGGCTCCAGGACGATCACCGCGTGCAGGTTGGCCGGCTGATCAGGATTCTGTTGATTGAAGATCGCGCGGTAATAGGCCAGCAATTGCAGCACCAGGAGGTAGGCAATGGCCCGCGCCGCCAGCGGCAGCCCGGTCTGCAGCGCCACCACCTGCCCCAGGCTGGCGACATCCTCGCCCGGCGCCTCGCCGATGGCCAGGATACATGCGCCGCGCGCGCGCATATCACGCAGAACGGCCGTCTCCTGGGCGCTGGCCTGATCCGAAAGCAGACCGACCACCAGGGCATGCTCGTTGACCATCGACATCGGGCCATGCCGGAATTCCAGCATGTGATACGCCTCGCTGTAGGACAGCGACATTTCCTTCATCTTCAGCATGGCCTCGCAGGCCAACCCGTACAGCACGTTCGACCCCAGGAAGAAGAACCGTTCGATCTGGCCGTTTTCCCCCAGTTCGCGGGCAAGACTGCCGTAGTCAGTCAGCAGCCGCCGGGCCACTGCTGGCAATGGCGAGAGATCGAGCGCCTGCCCGGCGAATATCCCGGCAATCGCCTGGCTGACCAGCGCCATGCTGCTGAAAGAGCGTGTCTGGGCGACACTTTGCTCGCGGGCCGCATCAATGGCGACCAGCAGGTTGGCTTCGGCTGCCAGGGCGCTCTCACTGTAGCAGGTCACCACCAGCACCTGGCCACGGTAACGTGCCCGGAACAGTCGGACGGCCGCCAGCGTTTCAGTCGTCTCTCCGGAACGGGAGATGGCGACCAGCAGGGTGTTGCTCTGGGGGTCAAAACAGGAGTCGGGGAAAAGCGCGAGTTCGGAGGCCGGGTAAGCGCGGGCGGGAATATGCGACTGGCTTCGCAGCAGCGCCGCCGCAAATTGCGCCAGATAGTAGGTGGATCCGCAGCCGGTAAACAGAACTTGCTCGAAGTGGTTCTGCCCCCAGAAGTCGCCCAGCGCCTGCGCCTGAGCGTTGATCACCTGGAGGGCGTTTGACCAGATCTCTGGCTGGCTCAGGATTTCGGCCAGCGTGTGTTTGCCACGCTCGTCCATGGACCCCGCCTTCCGTACGCAAATGAACGTATATGATTGTTTGTGATTGTATACGAATATATCCTAGTACGATTCCCGATGCCCGTCAACCGGTTCAGCGCCGAAATACCCTCTATTCGCAGAAGAAAACCCGCGCGTTAAACAGATGAAAAGCCACGATATAGCGTTCAATACTCCCTACAATCCAGTCTACCACATACCCGTGCGGGTCTGGAAAGACCGGACTCAGGTTGTCATACAGGCGCTGCCGGGCGGCGACCACAGCGCTATCCGTCCATACATAGCGGGCGCACGTCTTGAGCATCCACTCCTGCCGGGCAGGCGAGAGTTCCCGCAACGCCTTGCCCTGTTCCTCCGGCTGGAGCCACTTCTTCCAGCGATTGGAACGATCCACAGCTTCTGTCAGGTGATCGAAGAATCCGGCGGGAACAAGCCGGGGATCGGTGCGCGCCAGGTCGGCCTCGCGGGCGGCCAGCGCCTGCAACGCTTCGAATTCGGCGGCGGTGAATTCCGGCCCGACATTCGCCCCGCCCATGCCCACCTCGCTGTACGCCGCCGGATTCTCCACCCAGTCGGTGTAATGCCCCTTGATGAGCGCCCCATACGGTGCGACAATCTCCCGTAGCCGCTGTGCCGCCTGGCGGTCAAAAGCAGTGGTGTGCAGATCAGTGCCTACCTGGGCCACCACAAAGGCCGGGGCGGCATGGCTGAGCTGGCGCGCCTCCAGCCCGGCGTACAACAGGCGCAGAAATTGCGTGAAGTTGTCCAGGTTGACCAGCCCACCATGCACCTCCTCCGTGCCGACTTCGTATGACACCGGCGGCAGCTTCAGGCGTTCGCGCTCAGCCTCGGCGTAGGCGATCAGGTCCAGGCTGCGCTCCACCACCAGCTCCACCGGTAGCGGCCCGGCGATGGTGCGGTCTACCGTCGGATCGATGTGCAGCAGCCGGTACCCGGCCTGCAGCACCGCCGTGATCGAGGCTTTGACCGCTTCCCAGGTCTCCTCGAAACTGAGCCAGTTGATCGTGTGCAGGTCTTTCAGCCAGGGGCCGCCGTGATCCAGGCAGGGCAGCAGCGTCTCCGGGTCGACGCCATAGACGGCGGCATAGTGGTTCAGCCGCTCGACAAACTGAGCGGGAGTCCAGCCGGTATAGCCACCATCGCGGTCAACCTGGTTCAGGGTGGCAGCGAAGAGCATGGGTGTGCGGTTGCGCCCGGCGGCCTTCACCGCCGCCTCCAGCACAGCCTCTGAGTTGGGGCAAACCGCCAGCAGGCACAGAGTGATCCCCTGCGTTTCCCGCAGGGCAATGATACGCTCGATCATCGTCTTGATGTGCATGGCCAGACACCTTTCCAGGGCCAACAGGCCGATCGCCCTGGTGGAAGAACAGCGGGGAAAACGGGATGAATTGGCGTGTTCGAATGGTTGTTTTCATTCTAACAAGAAGTCATAAACAGTCAAATAATTGCACAAACAATCATTTTCGCCTATAATCACCTCAAAGGATCGGGGGGAATCCACCATGAAAATCGCTCTTGAACCCGGTAGACTGCGCGGCATCAAAGCGACCAGCACGTCCCACCATACCTTCGCCATCCTTGCCTTTGACCAGCGCAACAACTACCGCCAGTTACTGCCGCCCTCGGCTACCTTTGAGGACGCCGCCGCCATCAAGCGCGATACAGCGGTGGCGCTCTCAGAGATCGCCAGCGCGGTACTGCTCGATCCCACCTATGGGCTGGAAGCAGCCCTGCACATGTCCGGCCATTGTGGCCTGTTGATGGCCCTGGAAGAAAGCGGCTATTCCGGCGATGCCACCTACCGCCGCACCGAATTTGACCCGGACTGGTCGGTCGCCAAGATCAAGCGTATGGGCGCGTCGGCGGTCAAGCTGCTCATCTACTACCACCCCGATTCCGGCCCTCTGGCCGACGAACTGGATGCCCTGGTTGTCCGGGTCCGGGAGCAGTGCCGGGCGGAAGACATCCCTTTCTACCTGGAACCGCTGACCTACAGCCTGGATGCCACCGTCCCCAGGTCCAGCGAGGCCTTCGCCCGGCAGCGGCCCCGCCTGGTGCGCGAAACAGCCGCCCGTCTGAGCCGCCTGGGGCCGGACATCCTCAAGCTGGAGTTCCCGGTCGATGTCGCCTTTGACCGCGACCCGCGCTCCTGGGCCGAGGCCTGCGCCGCGGTCAGCGAGGCCAGCCGGGTGCCGTGGGCGCTGCTCAGCGCGGGGGTGGATTTCGACGTGTTCGAGCAGCAGGTGCGTGTGGCCTGCCAGAACGGCGCCAGCGGATTCATCGGCGGGCGGGCGATCTGGAAAGAGTGCATCACTATGCCCCCGGCGGAACGGCAGCGCTTCCTGGCGGAGGTAGCCACCGAGCGCATGCGCCGGCTGGTGGCCATTGCCAATGCAGAAGCCCGCCCCTGGACGGATTTCTACCAACCGATGGCGGTCAGCGAGGGGTGGTACCGCCACTATCGCTGAGCCGTAAGCGCGCCAGCTTCGGGCATTGCCGCCGGGCCGACACCGGGATACCCGCCCATACGGCCAGGCAGGGTAAGGGATAAAGCTATGTTGCTCAAAGAGGAACGACTGCGATTGACGCTGGAGGCGCTCCGCGAGCAGGGCAAAGTGACCGTCCCTGAACTGAGCAGCATCTTCGGGGTCAGCGAGATCACCATCCGCCGTGATCTCAATGAACTGGCCCGCCAGGGTCTGGTCCGCCGCGCTCATGGCGGGGCTGTCTACCCCATCGAAACGCCCCCGGAACCGCCGGTGATCCAGCGCATGCAGGAAAACCGCGACCTCAAGATCCGCATCGCCAGGGCAGCCGCCAGACTCGTCGCTCCCGGTGACACCATCTTCCTCAGCTCCGGCTCCACCGCTACCTACGTCGCCCGGCAACTGGCCGATCGCAAAAACCTTACCGTGGTCACCAACTCGATCAGCGTGGCCACCGAACTGGCCACCGCCGAGGGGATCACCGTGGTGGTGCTGGGCGGGATGCTACGCGCCTCGGAGCTGTCGATGGTCGGCCATATCACCGAGCAGGCCCTTCGCGAAGTGCGCATCGACAAGGTCATCATCGGCATGCGCGCCGTCAGCCCAGAAGCCGGACTGACCAACGACTACCTCCCGGAAATCATGACCGACCGGGCCATCCTGCAGGTCGCCCCGGAAAACATCCTCGTCGTCGATCACACCAAGCTGGGCAAGACGGCCTCCGCCTACGTCGCCCCGATCGACCGCATCACCCGCCTGGTCACCAACCGGGAAGCCGACCCCGCCCTGCTGGCCCAGATCCGTCAGATGGGCATCGAAGTCATTGAAGCCTGATCCACCCGCCGGGCAGCCCGCCTTCAGGAGGCAGTATGACGGCAACCACCCACACCCTGACCGAAATCCTCAGCCAGCCGGCCATCTGGCGCGACGCGCTGGATGTGATCGCCCGGCGCAGCCCGGAAATCCGGGCCATGTGGGCGCAGCACCGCTTTGAGCAGCTCATCCTCACCGGCTGCGGCTCCACCTGTTACGCCGCCCTGGTCGGCGCGGCGCTGATCCAGCAGATCACCGGTCTCCCCTGCCGGGCGCTGTCCGCCTCGGAGTTGATGCTCTTTCCCCGCCGCGAATTTTCGCCGCAGCGTCCCACCCTGCTGATCACTGTCTCTCGCGAGGGCAAGACCCGCGAGACCATCGAAGCCGCCCGCCTGTTCCGCGCCTGTGGCCGGGGAATGACGCTGGCCGTGACCTGCACCAGCGAAAGCGTCCTGGCCCAGGAAGCCGACTTTGTGCTGGCCATCGACACCGCGCGGGAAGTCAGCCGCGCCCAGACGCGCTCCTTCAGCAGCATGACCCTCGTCCTGCAGGCGCTGGCGCTGCTCTTTGCCGGTCAGGACGCGCTCGAACCGCTGGCCGCGCTGCCCGCTCACCTGGAACGCCTGGCTGCCCGTTATGCGCCCCTGGTCGCCGACCTGGGCGCCGACCTGCGCCTGGAGCGTTTCCTGTTCCTGGGGTCTGGCCCGCTGTACGGCCTGGCCTGCGAAGCCGCGCTCAAAGCCCTGGAGACCACCCTGTTGCCCGCCCTGGCCTTCCACACCCTGGAATACCTGCACGGGCCAAAGTACATCGTCACGGAGCGCACGCTGGTGGTCGGGCTGCTGACAGACGACCTGTTGCCGGAAGAACGCCGGGCGATGGACGATGCCCACCAGCGGGGCGCAACCTGTCTGTGGATCAGTGACCGGCAGGACGGCCTGCCCGCCGCCGGTGAACGCCTCTTCCCGATCAGCCTGGAGACCGGCCTGCCCCTCGAAGCGCGGGCCATCCTCTACCTGCCGCTGCTCCAGCAGATCATCTGCCGCCAATCCATGGCCCGCGGCCTGAACCCCGACCTGCCCGGCCAGCGCGCGTGAGGTTACCCTTCAGGAGCGATGCCCATGAGTGCTTCCCACACCGTCGCCATCGGCATTGACATCGGCGGCACCCATACCAAGCTGGGGCTGGTAGACAGCGCGGGGAACATCTCGGCCTTCCGGCGCATCCCGACCGAGGCGCAGGGAACCGACCCGCTGCCTTTCGTCACCCGCCTGCTGGCACAGATCGATGAGCTGCTGGCCGCGGCGAAAGGGCCGGTAGCTGGCCTCGGCGTCTCCATGCACGGCGAGCTGGACGACGACCGCCGTGGCCCGATCATCGCCGGCAACACCCCCGCCCTGCGCAACTTCGACATGCGCGGTACGCTGGAGCGCCACTACCGGCTGCCCGTCGACGTGTACAACGACCTCACCGCCCACTCCCTTGGGGAGTACTACTTCGGCACTGGCCGGGGAGTGGAGCGCTTCATGTGCCTGGCCATCGGCACCGGCCTGGGGGCCGGGGTTATCGTCAAAGGCAAGCCCCTGATCATCGACGGCGGCAATTCCGGCAACACTGGCCTGATCATCCTCGACCCGCAGGGGCCGGTCGATCACAACGGCATCCGTGGCTCGGCGGAAGGTCTGTGCGGCGTACGGGGAATCGAACGGCTGGCCCGCGAACGATATGGCCGTGACGTGCCCGCCTACAATGTCATCGCCGCGGCGCGGGAAGGCAATGACCCCATCGCCAGCGGGATCATCCGGCAGATCGGCGCGTACCTGGGGCAGACGCTAGCCTCGCTCAGCGTGATCTTCTACCCCCACCGCATCGCCCTGACCGGCGGGACCGCCGCCGCCGGGCCGGTGCTGCTGGCCGCCTGCCAGGAGAGCTTTGAGGCGCTGGTCGGCCCGTTCTTCCGGGATATTGCCGCCAATACACGCGGGCACTTCCGGGAAGTGGAGATCGTGCTTGGCGAGCAGGGCAACGAGACCGGTCTGCTGGGTGCGGTCATTGCCCTGCTGGGCCTCAGCGCCCCCTGACCTCCCGGCCTCCTCTGGCCACCTGCCTCTTGCGAGGATCGGTCGCCATTTTCGGGGGGTGAAGTGCAGCACCGTCAGATTGTCCGCCTGTTGTCCAGCTTCACCCCGTCGCAAAGCCCGGAATTCCGGGCAACACCTGGACAAATGAGGCTATTAGTCTGCGAGGATCCCCCCCGTTTTTCAGCAGAATCCGATCCTCGCAAAAATAGAAAGGTATGCTATAATGCTAACTGTCAGCGCCAAAAGCCGACCGCGTAGAAGGGCCGTAGAAGCCCCGCAACGTGTCCTGCAGGTCATTTTTGACCTGTGGGCGGCCAGCGGCGCGGCGGGACGTACGTCCTTCAATTGCCCTTCGGGGCACTGAAACCTACCTGATTACAGACGATGGGCGACACTTCCCGCTGACGTACGTCCTTCAATTGCCCTTCGGGGCACTGAAACCCGGGCGACTGGTGCCTGGTGCTATGCGGTGAGCATGGACGTACGTCCTTCAATTGCCCTTCGGGGCACTGAAACGGCACAACAGGGCACGTTACTGGTCGCTCCGAGAGCAGACGTACGTCCTTCAATTGCCCTTCGGGGCACTGAAACCGGCACAAGTTTTGTCCGGGCATTGCGCTCAGCACTGACGTACGTCCTTCAATTGCCCTTCGGGGCACTGAAACTCCACATCTCCGCTGAGAACGACGTCCCCTTTTCAGAGACGTACGTCCTTCAATTGCCCTTCGGGGCACTGAAACGTCACGAAATCAAGGCTGGAGTGCTGGAAGCACTCCGAGACGTACGTCCTTCAATTGCCCTTCGGGGCACTGAAACTGAAGGGGAAAAGGATGACAAGGATAATAAAATGCACGACGTACGTCCTTCAATTGCCCTTCGGGGCACTGAAACGCCTTTGCATCCGGCTGGTGGCTATCGATCGTGAAGGACGTACGTCCTTCAATTGCCCTTCGGGGCACTGAAACGTGAGCGCGTCCAGGGCTTCCTGGCCGTAAAGGGCGGGACGTACGTCCTTCAATTGCCCTTCGGGGCACTGAAACCTGAAACCCACCACTCCCCGGCGAAGATCTCGGCCTGAGACGTACGTCCTTCAATTGCCCTTCGGGGCACTGAAACCAGGGCGGCGGCTTCTGCCCTGCGCAGACCGGCCAGGACGTACGTCCTTCAATTGCCCTTCGGGGCACTGAAACTATTTTCGAGGCCGCGCCAAGACGCGGTCGCTTTTTTGGACGTACGTCCTTCAATTGCCCTTCGGGGCACTGAAACTACTTGCAAATTCCCAGTTTCCTAATTCATCACTACAGACGTACGTCCTTCAATTGCCCTTCGGGGCACTGAAACCTTATTAGCATTCCGGTCGCCCGGATAATACAGCCGACGTACGTCCTTCAATTGCCCTTCGGGGCACTGAAACTCGAACTGGCCGGGAGAGCGGCGCGATGTGTGGCTAGACGTACGTCCTTCAATTGCCCTTCGGGGCACTGAAACTAGGTCAACTGCCACCCTCTAGTTCTACCGGACATAAGAGACGTACGTCCTTCAATTGCCCTTCGGGGCACTGAAACCGCTGCAGGGCGCTTTCAGCCTCAGCCCGGTTCTTGACGTACGTCCTTCAATTGCCCTTCGGGGCACTGAAACAGGAACATCATGGTGCACAGTACGATGATGATGCGGACGTACGTCCTTCAATTGCCCTTCGGGGCACTGAAACCGGGGGCCGGGAATAACCTGATACTCCAAGCCCAGAGACGTACGTCCTTCAATTGCCCTTCGGGGCACTGAAACTGGCCACAGGAGCGCGTATCGTTCGGGCGGGAGCGGACGTACGTCCTTCAATTGCCCTTCGGGGCACTGAAACGGCCAATAGCGCCTGCAAAGACTTGTCGTACCCCCGACGTACGTCCTTCAATTGCCCTTCGGGGCACTGAAACCACGATCTGCGCGGTACACTGGCGACCGAGTTACTCAGGACGTACGTCCTTCAATTGCCCTTCGGGGCACTGAAACCCGAAGGAGCAGTACAATGGCTGTAGATTCGCTTATGACGTACGTCCTTCAATTGCCCTTCGGGGCACTGAAACTCAAATTGTTCCGGATGCCCCGTACTCAGACCATTGAGACGTACGTCCTTCAATTGCCCTTCGGGGCACTGAAACTGTCCCAACCCTCTTTAGCCAGGCGGCTGATCAGCCCGACGTACGTCCTTCAATTGCCCTTCGGGGCACTGAAACCCCCATAGAGCGCCATCAGCATCTTGCCGTAGCTCGTGACGTACGTCCTTCAATTGCCCTTCGGGGCACTGAAACCTCAGAAACACCGTAGCCAGCTCCTCGCCCTGCCGTTGACGTACGTCCTTCAATTGCCCTTCGGGGCACTGAAACCCTACGGCAACTGCGCTCCCGCCCAGTGCCGCCACGACGTACGTCCTTCAATTGCCCTTCGGGGCACTGAAACTTTTCAGGTATTTCACCAGTCCGCCCCGCGCTGGTGGACGTACGTCCTTCAATTGCCCTTCGGGGCACTGAAACACCGCCGCCACAAAACCGGCCTGATCGTAGATACCGGACGTACGTCCTTCAATTGCCCTTCGGGGCACTGAAACGCCTGAAACACTACATCAGCCAGCTGTTGCTTGACATTGACGTACGTCCTTCAATTGCCCTTCGGGGCACTGAAACCGCTGTAGCTGTAAGGCAGGGGGGTGAAAGATGGCAGGACGTACGTCCTTCAATTGCCCTTCGGGGCACTGAAACCCGGTGGCGCTCACCAGCGAGCTACCTGAGATGGTGAGACGTACGTCCTTCAATTGCCCTTCGGGGCACTGAAACCCAGCCGCCAGTCCGACCGCGCCGAGCCTGACCCAAAAGACGTACGTCCTTCAATTGCCCTTCGGGGCACTGAAACTCCAGAGACGTTGAACGATACGGCATGATCTCCATGACGTACGTCCTTCAATTGCCCTTCGGGGCACTGAAACCACAGCAGAAAGCTGACAGACATTTCTTTCTCTCCTGCGACGTACGTCCTTCAATTGCCCTTCGGGGCACTGAAACCTTGCCAAATGTTCAACTTCCTCAAACTCTGCGCGGACGTACGTCCTTCAATTGCCCTTCGGGGCACTGAAACTAGCCCATTATCTCTTTGACTATCTGGTCGGCTAGATAGACGTACGTCCTTCAATTGCCCTTCGGGGCACTGAAACTGAAGGGGTGAGTGCGTTTCCCGCCGCTCGGCGCAGCGGGACGTACGTCCTTCAATTGCCCTTCGGGGCACTGATGTCGTCCCCCCCCCGGAATTGAGTACACCTACTCATGCCTCTCCCCAAAGCCAGTGCTAAGCTGAGGGTACTTCTCCGCTGCCGCAGCGATTGCGATCATCCTGTTCCCGCACCTGCATCTTGGGGCGGCTATCGGCGGCGGTATCGCTATTCCGGTGTTCGTTTACAGTGTTTGGCGGGCAGTGTGGGATACCTACCTCGAACGGCACTCCTGATCACACAGGCGCCTCCACCCTTTCCTGGCGTTCACCCCCGCCTGGTGAAGCCCCGGATCATCGCCGTGACGCGGCCCCAGCCCGGGGCATTGAGCGGCGACTGGCGCGCGGCTCAGCCGGTCGGCGAACCAGTCAAAAATTGCACGGTCGACGGAAGGTGATAAACATGGATTCAGTTTTTAATCCTCTTACCATCATCATCTGGTTGCTGTTCGGGCTGATTGCCGGCTACATCAACCACAACAAGGGCAACCCTTTTGCGATGGGTTGTCTGCTCGGCGTCCTGCTCGGCCCCATCGGCCTGCTGATCGCCCTGATCTCGGGCAGGAATGAGGAGGAACTGGAAAGACGCGGGGTTGTCGTCGGCCAAACAAGACATTGCCCCTACTGCGCGGAACTGGTTAAGGCGGAAGCAAAGGTCTGTAAGCACTGCGGCAAGGATATTTCCAAGGGGTAGGGATGGCTGTCGTCAGGGTCGGCTGGCAAACTATCGCTCCGGGGTAAGGGTCCAGACCCTGCCGGAGCCGAAACCGAGGACACCCGGGACGCCGACCTGCCCGACCGGGATGGCGAGGAAGACCGGGCCACCGAGGATGTTGTACCCGAACCAGAACCCGTCTTTGCCGAAGAACCGGAACCCGTTTTCGCCCGGAAGCCGGAACCGCTGTGGACGGGAGTGCCGGTGCAACTGAGCCTGTTCTAAACAGGCTCCCTAAAAGGGGCAGGGATGACAGAGATTTCCGCCCCCCTGCCCCATTTTTCAGAACGGTTCTGACAGACTACACGGAGGTGAACGATGATAACCGATATACGCAACCTTGAGCTTTACTGCGTCGATCTGCCCCTCTTCCTGGCCTTTTTTGCCTTCTTGGGTTGGGTTGTCTACAGGTATACGGGTCTGGGCAAACACATCCGCGACTGGCTGGAATACCGCTACTACCGTTCGCAGAAACCTTCATCGGACAGCCCCTCGCCGGAAGAACTGCCGGGATGGTATTACAATCCAGAGCCGCGCCCTACCCCCAAGCCCTTTGAATACCACCGCCCCAACTTCAGCGACAGTAGCGACGATCAGCGCCGGTACAGCAGCACTGACAACGGCTATCTGAAGCACGTTTACACCGAATACCTGCTGAACGAACTGACAGAACACGGTTTCTTTGGCGACGGCGATGATGATAACCTTCTGCCGCCCCTCTAACCGCCATCATAACCAGGAAGGAGCAATGCTACGACGTGCGGTCCTTCAATTGCCCTTCGGGGCACTGATGTCGCCCCCCCCCCGCCTGGTGAAGCCCCGGATCATCGCCGTGACGCGGACCCAGCCCGGGGCATCGAGCGGCGACTGGCGCGCGGCTCAGCCGGTCTGCGAACCAACCATCATTATCTGGCTGCTGTTCGGGCTGATTGTCCATCGGCCTGCTGATCGCCCTGATCTCGGGCAGGAATGAGGAGGAACTGGAAAGAGGGTGACCATCGGTATCAGCGGCTCGTCAACACACGAAAGGGACTGGCGGATAGTTTCTCCCGCCCTGCACTATCTGGCCGAGAAATATCCTTACGTTCGCTTTGAAGTTTCCGGTTTCCTGCCGGATTACCTGAGCGATCTGCCACTCATCTTCGTCAAGGACGATCCGGAGGAGTGGATCAGGGCGCTGGAAGACCTGGTTCGCAAGCGCAAACGGTTGCGTTTTTACGGGGCGGTAGCCGAAAAGGTGGCCAGAGAGCATTATTCGCTGGAAGCGCAGTGGAAATCCTGGGCGCGGGCTTACGAGGGATTTCTGGCTGACTACGCGAAAGGAGGGAATACCATGGAGAAGAATATTGTGAGGGAGCGGCTTCTGGAGTGGTCTAACAGCGGTGACGGGTGGCTCAGACTTCTGGTGAGGGGCCTTATCAGCGAAGAAGGCGAAAGCCGGTTTGGGGCGGTTATTGATTATGCCAATGCCACGTTCCTCACTTTCGTCACTCCGGTCTGTGCGATAGCGTTCATATTGACGTTTTTCTACCCTGAGACGCGGGATTTCTCTCGCGCGCTCATCATCGATGTCATCTACCTGTGGATCATTGCCATTGACGTGAGCTTCATAAGGTATCTCTTCTGGCTCCGGGGATGGATAAAGAATCACAAGGGAAGCAGGAAAATTTGACACTGCACAAGGACAGGCGTTATAAGACGTGCGTCCTTCTGCAACATACCTTGCCCCCACCCCTTCCATGTACCCTGCCAGGACGACCTCCGCCACTGATCGCCACAACGATCCGGCACATTATGAGTACGCCCACTCATGAATGCACGGGTCGTTCCTGGTATGCTGAGGCTACTTTGCCCACAGCAAGGCGAGGAGCGCCGGTGGAGCCTGCGCTTACTCGTCGGGGCACCAGTCCATGACAGAATCGTGGCTGGAGTGAAGGAAGGGACAGGTTCAGCATGAACGCTTCTTTCAGTCGGCCCGCGCATCGGTCATGGCTGCACTGTAACGGAACTGCCACTGAAGGAGGCAAGTATGGAATCAGGCATCGACGGGGGAGCAATAGTCGTCTGGCTGCTGTTCGGGCTGATTGCCGGCTACATCAACCAGAGCAAGGGCAACCCTTTTGCGACGGGTTGTCTGCTCGGCGTCCTGCTCGGCCCCATCGGCCTGCTGATCGCCCTGATCTCGGGCAGGAATGAGGAGGAACTGGAAAGACGCGGGGTTGTCGTCGGTCAAACAAGACATTGCCCCTACTGCGCGGAACTGGTTAAGGCGGAAGCGAAGGTCTGTAAGCACTGCGGCAGGGATATTTCCAAGGGGTAGGGATGGCTGTCGTCAGGGTCGGTTGGCAAACCATCGCTCCGGGGTAAGGCTCCAGACCCTGCCGCTGGCTCCAACAGGTGTGTGGGGGGGGCAGCAACCGCCCCCCCACCCTGAAAAACATACTTCGGGGTTTCGCATCGGTATAAGGGTGCTGATGCTGGGCACCATCATCTTCAGCGTCTGGCCGGGCAATAAAATCTGGCCGATCTGGAAGCGCTTCATCTGGGATGACAATCGGGGCGATCCGCGCCAGGCATGGGTACCCTGGGACATCTGCTGATTGCGAGAAATCCTCGACGACATGAATCATGACGATCATGATTGGCCAGATGAGTACAACTACTCATGCGCCCGCCAGCAGCCTGTGCTATGCTGGAAACACTTCGCCGATCAGGAGGTAGGGAACCCATGCCCGATCTGTTCGTCGCCACGCTTGGCCAGCGCCCGGAGGCGATCACCGTCGCGCTGGATTTGCTCAAGGACCGCTACCACTTCGCCAGGGTGGTCATCCTGCACACTGAACCGCATCTATCCGGCATTGCCGAGGCACGGGAACGACTGGCGGCTGTCTTCACCGCCGATTACCCCGCTCTGGCTGTGGACTGGCACGAAATCCATGGCGCGGATGGCGGCCCGCTACTGGACATCACCAGCCAGGACACGGCCAACGCCTACTTTCAGGATGTGCTGATCACCCTGCGCAACTATCGGGCCGAGGGGTATACCATCCATCTGCTGGTTGCTGGCGGGCGTAAGGCGATGAGCGTCTACGCCACACTGGCTGCGGCGCTGATCTTTGGCCCCCGCGATCGGGTGTGGACGGTGCTCTCGCCGGAGGAGATGCTGCGCTCTGGCGGGTTCCACATCCCGCCGGGGCTACGTGATCAGGTGACGCTGGTCGACCTGCCGGTGCTGCCGCCGCGCCTGAATGCGGCGGAGATCGCTGTGCTGGACAGGCCGCTGGAACTGATCGCTCGCCGTCGTGATCCTCGCCAGGTGCTGCTGAGCCGCCTGACCCCCAGCGAACGGCAACTGGCCGAGTTGTTCGAGCTACATCCGTACGCCAGCGATGGCCAGCTGGCCCAGATACTGGGCAAAGATCGGCGCACGGTGGAGAATCAGATGCGTGCTATCTACCAGAAGATGTTCGATCTCTGCGAGGAAGCAGAGACGGCAACTCGCAAGCGCCAGGTCCTGCTGGACATCCTGACCGGGCGGGTGTGAGAAAACGACTGGTCAGCATCTGGAGGGTACGAAATGCCTTACTGCATCATTTCAACAGTTGGTCAAACCGTTATCACCAACTCGGATACGCAGGCCCGCGACTTCTTGCGAGAGTTTGGGCGGCAACGGGATGTTGACCTGAAGGCAATTGCCGGTAATAAGCTCAATTTCCCGGGTGAGCAGTGGTACAGCATTGTGATGGCCAGCCTCCGCGCCAAAGCGAATGACGTAGCTTTGCTCAGAAGGGCCAGTGCGGAGCTAAATCACCTTGTCCCCACACTCCAGGATCAGCCACCGAATCGAAACGATTGTCTCCACTTCCTTGCTTCTGAAACTCCCGACGGCGTGTTAGCTGCTCGCATCCTGGCTGATTTTTGCAAGGAATACTTTCAACGAGAAACGCAAGTCGAGATTATTGAAGGTTTGCAGGTTGAAAATGGTGACAGGTTCCGCCGTAAGGGTCTCAATAACCTGATTAGCAAAGTCTTCAGCATTCTTCGTAGAGCACCCGCGGGAACCTATCAACGGATCATCAACCCCACCGGTGGCTTCAAAGGCGTCGTGCCGTATCTTACACTTATCGGGATGCTTGAGAATGTAGAACTCAGCTATATCTATGAGTCCTCGTCTGAAATGATCCGGCTTGCTCCTGTGCCCCTCCGCCTTGATTTCGAACAGATGGAAGCAGCATATGAGGCGCTCGTGAAGTGTAGCAATCCCGAGACACCCCTCACCGAAGCTGAGCTCCGAAAAGCACTGGGCAACGAAGACCAACCCGTTGCGACTCATCCGCTGTGGTCACTCTTTGACTTTATTGATGACAACGGCGAGACCTACTACGAACCCAGTGGTCTAGGGCACATCGTTATCGAGCATTTTCGTGACAAACAAAAATCCAAGCTCTATCTGTCGAAACAAGCCCAGGATGCTATTCGCGCTCTTGATAGCACTCAAAGAGATATATGGCGGAAACTTCTCAACCGCATGCGTGATCCGGAGTGGCGTAGCTTGCAGGAACATGCAACGCTCGGCGGCAAGGTGAAGATCGCAAAACCAGCCAGCGATGAGCGTATCTTCTACTTTGAGGAAGATGACGGCTCCATCCTTATTGCCGAAATTGCACGTCACAGTGATGACTCCTACGAACGTTTAGCATCGAGGGGATTGCGTCGTGCAGACTACGGCCCTGTAATGATCTGGGAAGGTGATCTAAGCTAACCCATGAACCTCCTCAACCTCTCACACCCTCTAACGGCGCGACAGATCGAACAAATCGAGGCGCTGGTCGGGCAACCGGCCAGCGCCATCATCGAGGCGCGTGTCCAGTTCGATCTCGAAGAGTCCTTCGTCGCCCAGGTTATCAGGCTCCTGGACGATCTCAATATCGCTCCGGAGCGCTGGCAGGGCGAGCCATGGATGCTTATCCTGCCCTCGCTTAACTATATCGCGGCGATCCTGCTAGCGGAATTGCACGGGCGCATGGGTCACTTTCCGGCCATTGTGCGCCTGCGGCCCGTGCCGAACGCCCTGGTAACCGAGTATGAGGTTGCCGAAATCGTCAACCTGGAACAGGTCCGCCAGGCGGCGCGCGCCCGCCGGTGATCATCAGCCGTCCACGTGCAGACGCCCGGGGCGGATCGCTCCGGGCGTCTTTTTGCGCGGCGCTTCCGTTGGCCGTCGGATATCCCTGGCAACAAGCCAGTCCTTATAGTTCCCGATTCAGGGTTATATCCCGGCCATGCCAGTGAAGGTGATCCCCTTGAGAATCTGGCGCTGGAAGAAGGCATAGAAGATGAGCACCGGCACACTGGCAATCACCGCTCCGGCCTGCACCAGTGACTGCTCACGGGTGTAATAAGCACTGGAAAGCACAGTCAACCCGACCGGTAGCGTGCGCATTTCCAGCCGGTTCAACACAATCAGCGGCCAGAACAGGTCATTCCAGCTCCCCAAGAAGACAAAGATCGCCAGGGCAGTCAGAGCCGAGGAAGACATCGGCAGGATGATACGCCAGTAGATGCCAAAGCGGGTAGCACCATCAAGAATGGCGGCTTCTTCCAGTTCGCGCGGGATGCCCAGGAAGAACTGGCGCAGCATGAATACCGCGAAAACATTAGCCATCGCCGGCCAGATCAGGGCATGGTAGGTATCCAGCCACTTCAAATCACGCATCAACAGGAAGATGGGGATCAGCGTTACCTGCGCCGGGATCACCAACGCGGAGAGCAGGATGAAGAAGATGACATCGCGCCCCGGAAAACGCAACCGGGCAAAGGAATAGGCGGCCAGGCTGGTGATGAATAGAGTCAGGATCGTGGTGATCGTACTAACAAAGAGGCTGTTCATGAACCAGTGGCCGATAGCAAGGTCCTGCCGTGTGAAGAGAGTCTGGTAATTTTCCAGCGTTGGATTCTGGGGGATGAATTGTGGCGGCCAGTCCCAGACCTCGCTGTTGGGCGTCAACGACTGCGAGATCATCCACATGATCGGGAAGAACACGACAAACGCGATGAACAGCAGCACAATCTGAACCAGCGTCTTCTTTAGCAGCTGGATTCTTTTGTAGTGAATATCACTGTAAGTAGCAGCCATGGCCGTTCTCCTGCTATTCTTCTTCCCGCCGACCAAAGAAGCGGAACTGAATCAGGGTCAGGATAATCATGATGATCCCCAGTGCTACCGCCATCGCAGCGCCATAGCCCATGCGATAGAAACGCCAGGCGGTGTAGTACAGGTGCATGATCACGGTGTATGAGCTGCGCCCAGGGCCACCGCCGGTGATGATGAAGGACTGGCCGAACACCTGCAAATGTGCGATGAACTGGGTCACCGTCACAAACAGAATCGTCGGGCGGAGCAACGGCAACGTCACAAAACGGAAACGCTGCCAGGCGTTAGCGCCATCGATCTTGGCCGCTTCATAGAGATGCTCCGGGATGGCCTGCAGCCCGGCCATAAACACCAGCATGGGGAAGCCAAAGCCCCACCAGATGGTCACCAGACTCAGCGACGGAATCACGATGTTCGGATCCGCCGTCCAGGGCACCGGCGCAATTCCAAACTTGGATAAGAAATAGTTCAATACCCCAAATTGATTATTCAAAATCCAGTTCCAGATCACGCAGACGCTGGAAACCGATAGCAATACCGGCGCGTAGAACACAACCCGGTAAAGCGTCTGGAACCGGATCGGCTGGATCACCACCAGCGCCGCCGCCAGCGAGATGACGGTATTGCCGATAACCGTCAGGACGGCAAACAGACTCGTATTCCTGAGCGAGAGCCACCACAGGTCATCGTTCATCAGCTCCCGGAAGTTGTTGAGACCAATATAGGGATGTTCCGGCATCAGGATTTCCCATTGCCGGAAGCTCATCAGGATCGCCTGGATGGCCGGCCAGACACGAAAGACTACAAAGAAAACCACAAACGGCAGAATGAACAGTAAACCCGTGACGGCTTCTTGCCTGCGCAACGTGAACTGAAACCGCCCGATCCGACCCTGTAGCGTTGGACCTGTGGCCACCTTCTGCATGACAGAATCCTCCTTAACCTGTTGGCGCCGCCAGCGTAATTCGATTGTAACTTTTGCAGGGTTTCGGGCAAAAGTGGAGGAGCCTGCCAGGCAAGCTCCTCCACAGGATTCACGCCTGATTGGCTAGCCGCCGCGGTCCAGGATGGCCTGGATACGGTTATTGGCGTCGTCGAGCGCCTGATCGATCGTCTTCAGGTTGTTCAGCGCAGCATCGATCTCCGGCTCGAAGGCCGCCACCAGTTCGGTGCTATAGGGGCTGGCCAGCTCAGGAACACCGTATTCCTCGAAAGCACGGCCAATGGCGATGTTGGAGGGGAAGACTTCCGGATCAAGCTCCGCACGCTGGGACAGACGACCAGGCACCTGGCCGGAGGTCGCCCAGTAGAGGCCTTGCTCTGACAGGTAGATCGCCAGCTTGCGCGCCCACTCCAGCTTCTCGCCGGTCAGGCTGGCTGGCCAGTACAGCACATGCGAGCTAACCCAGGTCGCCGGGCGGACATCGCCCCACTGTGGCAGGCCATGGGCCGTCCAGTTGAGATCCGGGTTGTCCAGGGTCACAAAGTTGCGGAACCACGTCCCCTCAGGGATCATGGCCAGTTTATTCGCAGCAAAGGTCTGCCAGGAGTCAAAACCAGCAGGCGCGGGCGCCACATGGTGGACATAGATCAGGTCATATAGGAACTGCAACGCCTTGTGGCCCGCTTCACTGTTAATGGTGGCTGTCTTGCCGTCTTCGCTGACAATATCACCGCCAAACTGCCAGAGCGTCGAGAGGAATGTCGGCTTAAGCCAGCTAATGCAGGCGCCCCACTGCACGACATTTTCGGGGTCAAAGCCTTCCTCGTTGGGGTGCTTGCCGTTGGCGTCCAGCGTCAGCAAAGTGGCATACCGGATGTATTCCTCGGCATTGGCCGGGCGTACAGAGGGATCCAGGCCGGCAGCCTCAAACAGGTCATTGTTGACCCACAGGCCCCAGCCATGGTTGTCGATCACGACACCATAGCGCACGCCGTTATACACTGTGGCGCTGAAGATTGGCTCGGCGAAGTCAGCAGCGGGCAGCGGGCCACCAGCATAGTCAAACATGTCATCCGTCGCGCCCAGCACACCCAGACGGGCAAACTGCGGAATCTCCTGATGGTGCAGCAGGAACAGCTCTGGCGGATCGCCGGCCACCAGGGAGGTCAGCAGTTTGTCAAAGTAGGTGGCCCAGACCATGCTTTCTACGCGGATGGAAACTTCCGGATTCTCCTCCGCGAACTTGGCGACCATTTCGTTCATCGTGACGCCGTCGCTACCGGTCAGGCCGTTCCAGTAACGGAGCTGGATGGCGCCGGTACCGGCCTCAGCAACGATGGGGGTCGGGGTAGGATTTTCCTGAGCCAAGGCGGGGGCCGACATGAAGATCATCATGGCGACCATCAGGAGCAGCACGCTTACCGCCGCAAACGTCAGGGGAACAGAACTTCTCCTCATCTCTTCTACCTCCAGCTTTCTTTCTATGGGATCACTGACCTGAGCAAAAACAATCATCCAGCTGAACCGCCAGTTTTCACCTCCTTTCATTTCCCGTGTTGGTCGCGTAGGTGAACTGTATCAGGATATCCTGCGGGTAATTGCCAAACTTCCTGCCAAACAGGTTCATACCACCAACATTCAGCGCATCGTTCTTGATGCCCAACCGCATGGAAACGAAACTGTTCTGCCCAAGATTCAGGTGCTTGAGCGTCACATCGGAAACCTGGATGCCATCTACATACGTCCCATGGTCGGTGACTTTCCACACCTTCAGAATGCCATACTGCGTGCTCCAGTCCTCCCACCAGGCCGGAGTCAAATTGCCCCGCAATCCGCCAAAATCACCGGGACTGGTCCACGTGCCGATCTCCACACCATTAATCCACATGGTGATATCAGAAGGCCAGTTGTCGTTATACAGCGGCGCCTCTGAACACAGCTCCAGACTGATCTGCAGGAACTCAAGCACTGCGCCTTTCGGCGGTCGATTGGGAAAGCGATACTCCACGTAGCCCTGTTTGAACCAGAGCAACTGAGCATAGATGTGGTCCGGATCATAGAAGCTGGACGGATCATCGAACTGACCGATCACGCCGGATTCGCTGGCCAGGCCGCACGGGTGCTGTACCTGACAATCGCTATAGGCGCCAATAGGCATCTCAAGTTCGATCGTGTCCTGCGTGTGCTCTCTGGCCTTGGGCAGGGTCACCACAAGTTGATCACAAATGCGGTAACATACCTTCTGCACCCCCCGGCTGACCGGGGTCAATTCGGTCTGGATCAAGCCAGCCCGTTCCAGCACATTAATGTGCATCGCAACAGTTGAGGTAGGCATATCCAGCGCCTCAGCGATCTCGTTGACACTGCGGTTACAATTGGCCAGAAGACGCAGGATCTGCAGCCGGGGTTCGGAACCTAAAGCCTTGAAGAGCAAAGCGCCACTGGTAGCATCCTGATCCAGTTGTACAACATGCACACTGCCGATGGACTTGAGGTGTTTCCTGGCGGTCACGGTGTTCTTTCCGTGCTATCCCTGCTTACACGAAACGCTTCTACACCAGTGCTTACCACTGAAACAATTAATCCTGCTTCATTTTGAGGAAGTTCGACAAAGTAGTGGTAAAATAGCCGGCAATTGCTACAACTGAAACAGGAAAACATATTTTACAACTTCAAAGTATGGCCAATCCGTGAATTTGTCAAGCGCTTCGCAACGGGTTGGGTTGCTTCATTCAATATTGGGCAAATTGGCAAAATTACTGTTAACAGCCCGGATCCTGCTTGTTAGGCATCCTACACAATACCCCCCCATCGCTTAACCTGCCGCCCTGCGCTGGCGGCTAGAAGGAGCTTGAGCATGATGAAACGCCTCGCCACTGTCCTCACCTGTCTGACCGCCCTGGCGGGACTTTCCGCCCTGATGCCTGCTCAGGCCCAGGGTGACGGATTGACCTCCCGCTGGGCACGGGATGTTTCCCCGGACAACGTTCACCCCGAATACCCCCGGCCGCAACTCGTGCGGGAAGCCTGGCTGAACCTGAACGGCCTGTGGGATTATGCTCTGACTGCCCGTATCGCCGAACCGCCGCAGGAATTCCGCGGTCAGATTCTGGTGCCTTTCCCCGTGGAATCGGCGCTATCTGGCGTTGGGATGACATTGAGCGTCAACGACCGGCTGTGGTATCGGCGCACCTTCGATGTGCCCGCCACCTGGGCCGGGCAGCGTGTCCTGCTACACTTTGGCGCGGTGGACTGGGAGACGGTAGTCTGGGTCAATGGCGTTGAGGTCGGTACACACCAGGGCGGCTACGACTCGTTCACGTTTGATATCACCGATGCCCTCAGGCCAGAAGGCCCCCAGGAGATTCTGGTTGCCGTCTGGGACCCCACCGACATCGGCCTGCAACCGCGTGGCAAGCAGGTCGCCCGCCCTCAGGGCATCTGGTACACGCCCACCACCGGCATCTGGCAAACGGTCTGGCTGGAACCCGTTCCGGCTATGTACATTGCCAGCCTGAAGATGACGCCCGATATTGACCAGGGTGTGCTGGCCTTACAGACAACGCTTTCCGGCGCCACCGGGACACTGGCGATCGAAGCCATCGCCCGCGACGGAGATGCCGTTGTTGCTGAGGCTAAGGGCACGGCAGACAACACCCTTGAACTGACCATCCCTAATCCCCGACTCTGGTCGCCGGAATCGCCGCACCTCTACGATCTGGAAGTCACCCTACTGGAAAATGGGCAGGTTGTGGATCGGGTCACCAGCTATTTCGGCATGCGCAAGATCGCGCTGGGCACGGACGATAGGGGTGTAGTACGCCTGTACCTGAATAACGCGCCTCTGTTCCACTTTGGCCTGCTGGATCAGGGCTTCTGGCCGGACGGCCTCTATACCGCCCCCACCGATGAAGCCCTGCGCTATGACATCGAGATCACCCGCCAGCTTGGCTTCAACACCATCCGCAAGCATGTCAAGGTTGAGCCTGAACGCTGGTACTACTGGGCGGATAAGCTGGGTGTGCTGGTCTGGCAGGATATGCCCAGCGGCGACGCCTTCGTCCTGCCCAACAACGGTGAGATCACCCGTCTGCCAGTTTCTGCCCAGCAGTTCGAAGCGGAACTCGCCCGGCTGGTGGAGACGCACTACAACCACCCGTCGATCGTCATGTGGGTGCTGTTCAACGAGGGCTGGGGACAGTACGACACCGTGCGCCTGACCGAATGGCTTGAGAACGCTGATCCGACCCGGCTGGTCAACAGCGCCAGTGGCTGGAACGACTTCGGCGTCGGCGATGTCTATGACATTCACAGCTATCCCGGGCCGGATATGCCGCCCCTTTCCGCCGATCGGGCCGCAGTACTGGGCGAATTCGGCGGCCTGGGGTTGCCCGTCGCGGGGCATCTCTGGCAGGAATATGGCGCCTGGGGATACCGTGCCTTTGAGAATAGCGCGGCTCTGCAGGAAGCCTACAGCAGCCTGCTGACCCGCCTGGCCGAGCTTCAGGAGCGCGGCCTGGCGGCGGCCATCTACACCCAGACTACCGACGTGGAAATCGAGGTCAATGGCATCATGACCTATGACCGCGCGGTGATCAAAATGGACGCGGACTGGCTGAGGGAAGTCAATCAGCGTATCATCCCACCGGTAGCAGACGCGCCCTGATCAACGCCATCCAGGCATCGGCAAGGCTCCCGGATCGTTCGCCTCAGGTGATGCGCGCCGGGAGCCTTCCCGACCACCAGAACCTGTAAGCGTTTCGCCCCCTGTGACTGCTGCCCCGGAGAACCAGGAATATCGTGGATGAACCCTATGCCCCGGTTTCCCACACTCAGTATGTCCCACCGGCTGGCCCGCCTGGAACCACCCGCAGGCCGGGTGCGGGCCGTGCTGGATACCGATACTTTCAACGAGATCGATGACCAGTTTGCTCTGGTTTATGCCCTGCTCTCCCCGGAGCGGATCGCCCTCGAGGCGATCTACGCCGCGCCATTCCACAACGACCGGTCAACTGGCCCCACTGACGGCATGGAAAAGAGCTACCGGGAGATCCTCCGTCTGCTGAGCAAACTGGGCAGATCTGCTGAGGGTTTTGTTTACAAGGGATCACCGGGCTTCCTTGATAGCTCGCTGACACCGTTTCCCAGCGCAGCAGCTCTGGACCTTATAGCGCGGGCACAGCGGAGCGCGCCCGACGACCCGCTGTTTGTCATAGCCATCGGCGCGATCACCAATGTCGCCTCGGCGCTCCTGATCGCCCCGGAGATCATCGACCGGATCGTGGTGGTGTGGCTGGGCGGGCACGCCTTGCACTGGCCACACACCCGCGAGTTCAATCTCGCTCAGGATGTCCATGCCGCCCGCCTGGTCTTCAATAGCGGCGTGCCGCTGGTGCAACTCCCCTGCCTGGGGGTGACTTCCCACCTGCTGACAACTGTCGCCGAGATCGAGCAATATGTCCGCGGCCAGGGAGCCATCGGCGAATACCTGGCGGATATCTTCGCTGCGTACGAAAGCGATCATTTCGGCTGGTCAAAAGTCCTGTGGGATATCGCCGCAGTGGCCTATCTGGTCAACCCCACATGGCTGGAATCGCACCTGGTTCCCAGCCCGCTGCCAACCGATCAACAGACATGGTCACACGATCCGACGCGGCACTTCATCCGCTACGTTAGCTACATCCACCGCGATCCGATCTACCGCGATCTGTTCACCAGACTGCGCCGCGCGGCCAGCAGAACGTGATCGGGGGCTAGCGCTGCGCTGCAACATCATCCGGCCAGGCTCGCAGAAGCTTAGGGTGCAAACGCCTGGTGCCTGGTCGGGTCAAGCTCCATGCCTGCCGCTGTCAGTTCCCCGCGCAGGCGCACGATGTCCACCGCCCGGATGTCGTCCGCAGCGTCCTCCAGCGCCAGGGCTACCGCTGTCCCTGCCGCCTGCCCCATAGCGCAGCAGGTCGGCGTCATCCGGAAGCTGCTCTGGGCCACCTGATCGCCACTGGCACATTTGCCCGCCATCAACAGGTTGGCGAATCCCCTGGCGACCAGGCAACGCAACGGGATCGCGTACGGCTCGACGCGCTGCCGTCGTCCGGCGTCGCCCGCCTGAGTCAGGCTGTGGAAATCGATCTGGCAGGTGGCCACCGCCACGCCATCAGCCTGATCGCAAGGCCCTGCGCCGGTAATATCGGCCTCAGTGAGCACATAATCGCCGACAATCCGCCGCCCTTCGCGGATGCCGATCCTGGCCCCAGACGCGCAGAGCATGTACGTGGGGTAGTGAAAACGCTGCAGATAGTGCACGGTCCGGATGAGCTGGCGACGCGCTTCACGCTCGGCGGCACTCAGGTCAAAAGGATCGGTAGGATCGTAAGCCATCACCTTGGTCATGTTGCAATACACCCGCCCATCCGGCAGCCGGTGGTACGTTCGCAGACCAGGCAGATCCTCGACCCGGTCAATGGGGGGCAAACCGGGCGGCAGGTAAGGCATCACCGGCTGGCCGGTATCATGGAGCAGGCAGGTCAGGCTCATATGCAGCGTATGCCCCCTGGCCGGGTCGCCCAGCATGAACTGCGCCCCGGCCAGGGCGGCCAGATCGCCCTCGCCAGTCGCATCGATGAAATAGCGCGCCGTGACCTCAATCGCCCGGCTGCACGACACCAGCCGGACACGGTGTACCCGCCCATCCCCGGCCATGGCGTCAATCACACTGGCGTGAAACAGCACCTCGACGCCAGCCTCCTCAACCATCAGTTGCCAGATGATCTTGAGATATTCCGGGTTATAAAAGCGTCCAAAGCGTGCCCCAAAAGCGTCCAGTTCGCGGATCACCCTGGCAAAGATATCCCCCAGCCCATCCAGGGAGGCAAACCACTCGTTAACCCCGCCAGTGGTAGAGACACCCCCCAGACTGTTACTTTCCTCCACCAGCAGGACGCGATGCCCGCGCCGTGCAGCGGCGACGGCAGCGGCGCAGCCGGCCGTCCCCCCGCCCGCCACGACAACGTCAACGTCCATAGTGCGATCGAAGAACACCATCGTCTCCCCCGTGCCTGGGCCAGCACCACCGGGATAAGCCTGTGAAACTTACCCCGGAAAAACTCACCCAAACTACTTGACACGCGCCCAAATGTCATCATAGAATTACTGTAAGAGCTTACACGAAAGCACTTACAAAGGCAACACTGGCGTTTGTTGCTATGCCCGACAAAAAAGGCAATCCTGCCACAATTTATGATGTCGCCCGCCAGGCTGGCGTGAGTATCGCCACTGTCTCGCGGGTGCTGAACTCGCCGGAACGGGTGAGCGAAGGCACCCGCCAGAAAGTGATGAGGGCCATCGATGCGCTGGGGTTTGTCCCCAAAGCAGAAGCCAGAGCACGCGCTATGCAGAGTACCGGGCGGATCGGCGTGATCACACCGTTCTTCACCTCTCCGTCGTTCGTCGACCGCCTGCGTGGAATCGCCTCTGCCCTGGCTAATTCACGCTATGAGCTGGTCATCTATACGGTCGACTCCATGGCCCGTCTGCAGGGTTATCTCTCCACCCTGCCGATCACGGGCAATGTGGACGGGTTGATCCTGCTATCCCTGCCCCTTTCGGAAGATGCTGCCCAGCGCCTGCTGAGCAGCCAGATTCAAACAGTGCTGGTTGAGCAGATTCATCCCAGGTTCAGCTCGATCGTGGTGCAGGATCGGATCGGCGGTCGGCTGGCGGCCCAGCACCTGGTCAGCCTGGGTCACCGCCGCTGCGCTTATGTCTACTTCGGACAGCACCCGGAATACGCCATCCACCCGGAAGTGGACCGCCTGGCAGGCTTCCGGGAAGTGCTGGCGGAGCATGGGCTGTCATTGCCTGATGCGTACATCAAGTATCTGCCTGTCTCGCGGGTCGGCATTAAGGAGAAGCTTTGCGAGCTATTCGAATTGCCGGAACCGCCCACTGCGATCTTTGCCCCGGCGGACGACCTGGCGATCCGGGTGATTCACCGGGCGCGGGAACTGGGCGTCCACACCCCCCGCGACATCTCCGTGATCGGGTTTGACGGCATCGACATCGCCGAACATGTCGACCTGACAACGGTCGATCAGTCCCTGGTCAGGTCAGGCGAACTGGCCGTCGAACTACTGCTAGCCCGGCTGGCCGAACCATCGCGCCCTCCCCAGCAGATTCGCATCCAGCTTCACCTTGTCGAACGCGGCACAACACGCCGGGTCGAATAGCTTTCCCAGGCGAGCAAGTAAGAAAGGAGGCTAGCCTCAGCAGTCAGCACAGGGTCACTTTCCAACCGTTGTCGTGAGCGTTTTGCGCGGTAGCATTCCGCCAAGAGGCGTAACAAAGCGTTCTTCTCCCAAATAAGGAGGCCTTCTCAATGTTCGGCTCCAAATCAAGAACCGTTCTGGCCGTACTGGCGATCATCCTGGTCGCTGTGGCATTCCCGATTCAGCGGACTTCCCAGGCGCAGGGCGAAGTCACCGGCACACTGAATGTGATGGGCTTCAGCCTGCCCGATGAGATCGCCACTGTGCGCGTCGATCAGTTCAAGGCAGCTTATCCTGATGTGACGGTGAACATCACCGAAGGTGCCCTGGATGAACAGCAGTTCCTGACGGCTATCGCCAGCGGCAACGCCCCGGATGTGGTCTACATGGGCCGTGATGTCCTTAGTTCTTACGCTGTCCGTGGCGCGATTGTCCCGCTGACCGACTGCATCGATAGCATGGGCATTGACATGAGCCAGTACCGCCAGGCGGCGGTTGCTCAGGTCACCGTTAACGGCGAAGTCTACGGCATCCCGGAGTTCTTCAACAGCATCATGCTCTTCATCAACAACAAGGCGCTGGCGGATTCTGGCTTGACACCGGATGATGTTGATGTCTCCGATTGGGACAAGGTCGCGGAGATCAATCAGGCCCTGACCCGCATTGAGGATGGCACGCTGACCCGCATCGGCTTTGACCCCAAGCTGCCTGAGTTCCTGCCGCTATGGGCGATGGCTAATGGTGTTTCCCTGCTCTCGGAAGACGGCCGCACGGCTCAACTGAATGACCCGCGTGTGCTGGAAGCCCTGCAATTCACCGTCGGCCTGCATGAACCAGCTGGCGGCCGCCAGGCCTTCATGGCCTTCCGCGACACCTGGGACTTCTTTGGCGCCCAGAACCAGATGGTGTCCGACCAGCTCGGCGTCTTCCCGATGGAACAGTGGTACATGAACGTCCTGGCTAATGTCTCACCGGATGCGGACATCACCTTCAAGGCCTTCACCGGCCGCGAGGGCAACCCGCTGACCTACGCCACCGGCAATACCTGGGCTATTCCGCGCGGCTCCGCCAACCCTGAGGCAGCCTGCGCCTGGATGAAGACCATGACCTCGGTCGACACCTGGGTCGCCGCGGCCACCGCTCGCGCTGAACTGCGCGCCGAAGCTGGTACGATCAACACCGGCGTCTACACCGCTAACCGCGCCGCCGACGAGGTGATTTTCTCCGAGATCGTCCTGCCCGCGCTCACCAACGAAACCTTCAAGACCGGCGTGGAAGTCATCCTGTCCGTCCAGGACAGCGCCTACGCCATCCCCGCCAATCCCGCTGCCGCTGAGTTCAAGCAGGCCTGGCAGGATGCCGTCAACCGTGTCCTGAACGGTGAACAATCGGCGGAAGAAGCGCTGGCCCAGGCGCAGGAAGAGGCTCAGGCCGCGCTGGACGAGGCATGGAGCCAGCAGTAAAGCCCAATGACGCAGCAAACAGCAGTGGTGGTCCGCCCGAAGAGGCGGACCACCCCCCTCCAACGCAACGAGATGCTGGCCGGGCTGGCATTCATCTCGCCCTGGTTCATCGGTTTTCTGGTTTTCACTGCCGGGCCGATGATCGCCAGCCTGGGGTTGGCTTTCACCGAATATGATGTACTCAACCCGCCCAAGTTTGTCGGCCTGCAAAACTTCCAGCGGTTGCTGACCGATCCCCGGCTGGGATTGAGCCTGGGCAACTCGATCTTCTACACCGTGCTGCATGTCCCGCTGGTGATGATGGTCGCCCTGGGGCTGGCCCTGCTGCTAAACCGCGTGGGCAAAGCCGCTGGTTTCTTCCGCACGGCGTTTTACCTGCCATCGATCACGCCAGCGGTAGCCGTCGGGGCGCTGTGGCTGTGGATCCTCAACCCGCGCATCGGCCTGATCAATCGCAGTCTGGCGCTGCTAGGCATCGTCGGGCCGGGCTGGACAACCGATCCGAACTGGATCAAGCCGGGCATCGTCCTGATGAGCCTGTGGAGCGTTGGCAGCACGGTGATCCTGTACCTGGCCGCGCTGCGCAATGTACCGCCTGAGCTGTATGAAGCCGCCCGTATCGACGGCGCGAACGGCTGGCAGCAGTTCCGCCATATCACCGCCCCCATGATCAGCGGCACGATCTTCTTCACGCTGGTAGTCAACACCATTGCTTCCCTGCAGATCTTCACCGAAGTCTATACCATGTACTTCGGCAACATGAACTCTGGCGCGGCAGCTTCTGCGGGCCTGTTCTACAACATCTACCTGTTTCGCCAGGCATTCGAGTTTCTGCGCATGGGGTATGCCTCGGCTATGGCCTGGCTGCTGTTCGTCATCATCATGATCCTGACCGTGATTCAGCTCCGGACAAGTAACCGCTGGGTGTATTACGAAGGAGCGTAACCATGGCTGCAAGCACTCCTGAAGCCCTCGCCGACATCCGGCGGCAGCAGGCACAGCGCCTGCGCCAGGCGGCGATTCGCCGCCTGCTGGCACGCATTATCTTCATCGCCCTGTTGATCGGCTGCACGATTATGTTCATGGCGCCGTTTGTCTGGCTGATCAGCGCCTCACTGAAGGTCCGCGCCGAAGTCTTCAACAATGAACTGATCCCCGACCCCATCGCCTGGGAGAACTATGTCAACGTCTGGCAGGCCGCGCCGGTGCTGAGCTGGCTCAAGAACAGTGTGGTTGTCGGCTTCCTGGCTGCTGCCACGGTGACGGTAAGCTGCGCGGCAATCGCGTTTGGCTTCTCGTACTTCCGTTTTCCGGGGCGGGATACGCTGTTCGGGCTTGTGCTGGCGACAATGATGTTGCCCGGCGCGGTGACGATGGTGCCGGTATTCCTAGTCTGGAATGGCCTGGGCCTGGTTAACACTCAGGTTCCCCTGTGGGCAGGTAACCTGTTCGGCTCGGCTTTTTACATCTTCATGATCCGGCAGTTCTACCTGTCGCTACCCAGAGAGCTATTCGAAGCGGCGCGTGTTGATGGCGCGAATTACCTGCAAATCTGGCGCCATATCGCCCTGCCATTGACGCGCACGGCGCTGATCGTGGTCTTCATCTTTGAGTTCAAAGCAAGCTGGACAGACCTGATCAAGCCGCTGATCTACCTGTACAACACCGCCCTCTTCACCCTGCCGCGCGGCTTGAAAGCCATCCTGGATCAGTTCGGTCAGGGCGGCGAAATGCAATGGGAGATCGTCCTGGCGGCCAGCGTGATCGTCACGATCCCCATGATCTTGATCTTCTTCCTGGGGCAGCGCTACTTCATGGAGGGCATCGCCACCAGCGGCCTCAAGGGCTAACCGGCTGGCCCAGGGATCACACGCTCCGGCTATTCCGGCATCTCCGCCGACACAGATGGCGCGCAGATGGTGGTATCCTCTGGCTGCGCCGCTCCGGCGCATACCCGTCACCGGGATCGGAAATCGTGCTCTTGTGCTCTGTCCGCGCCGGATAGCCGTCCGGCGCTTGTGAGGGTGATTGACGTGGAAGTTCTGAACCAGAACAACGAGAAGCTCCTCCAGGCAGAACGTTACTGCCTGCGTCTGCCCGCTGATCGGCTGTTTGTGGTGCTGGAAAGCCCGCAGGGCGAACGCCTGGCTGAGCTATTCCCCTTTTCAAGCGTCCACCCACTCAACGAACGCGACAACACTTACCAGACCACCCCCTGGGAGTTCCAGCCGACAGCGGACGGTTACACGCTCTTCTGTACCGCCCGGAGCACCGCCTGGGCCGCTAAGACTTACCGGTTCCGCTGCACGCCGCAACGCCTGACCTACGAGATTGAAATCGAAGGCGATGGTGCGCTGGCGGAAGTCCTCTACTTCGGAGGGTACTACGCGGAGAGTCTGCGCTGGGGAAGTGGCTTCTTCTGGTCAGGGCAGCGCTTCAGCCAGGTGTTCAACCCTGAGCCGAATATCTCGGAAATCTTCCACCATCCTCCCTCCAGCCACTCCCGTATCGACATGACAGGCGTTCCGATCCCGGCCAGAGGCGACTGGTTCTTCACCCCGCCACCCTTCTGCTTCGCCGCGCAGGTCACCGACGGCTGGCTGGCACTGGGCGTAGAAGCCGCGCCAGGGAACAACAGCTTCACGGAATACCACTACCATGGCAGTCCGGGGGCCTTTTATCTGGCGCTTTCCTATGAAGGGCATACAGCCGTGCGCGGGCGGATGACCCTGCCAGCCATTGGCTTTGACTTCGCCCCGGATGAATACGCTGCGCTGGGCGCGCATGTCACCGCACTGCGGACTGCCAACCTGGTGCCTGTTCCCCGCCGGGAAACAACGCCGGACTGGTGGCAGGCGCCGATCTTCTGTGGCTGGGGGGCGCAGTGCCACAACGCCAGCCGGGAAGGTGGCCGCGCGCCGGACTACGCCCGCCAGAGCCTGTACGAGGGCTTCCTTGCCGCGCTGGAAGCGCACGATCTCCAGCCAGGCATTATTGTCCTGGACGACAAATGGCAGGCCGTCTACGGCGATAGCCGGGCGGACATCGCCAAATGGCCCGACCTGCCAGGATTCATCGCCAGGCAGCACGATCGCGGTCGGCGGGTGTTGCTGTGGTTCAAAGCCTGGGACCCAGAAGGCGTGCCAGTTGACGAATGCATCACCCATCCGGGCGGTTTGCCGATAGCGGTCGACCCCACCCACCCGGCTTATGAGCGCCGCCTGCGTGCCGCCATCCGCCAGATGCTTTCTCCGGCAGGCTACGATGCCGATGGCTTCAAGATCGATTTCACAGCACGCATCCCCAGCGGCCCAGGGCTGCGCAGTCACCAGCCGATCTGGGGTCTGGAACTGATGCGCCATTACCTGAGCATCATCTATGATGAAGCGAAGCAGGTCAAACCTGATGCTCTGATCATGACCCACACTGCCCACCCTTACCTGGCTGATATGCTGGACATGATCCGCCTCAACGACATCAACATCGGACAGGATGTCCTGCAGGCCATGACGCACCGGGCCAGGGTCGCCCGCCTGGCCTGCCCCGAAGCGATCATCGACACCGACAACTGGCCGATTACCGACAAAGCCACCTGGCGGGCATATGTGGCGCTTCAACCAGAGCTGGGCGTGCCTTCGCTGTACTACGCCACCCACATTGACACCACCGGCGAGCCACTGACCGAGGCCGATTACAGCCTGATTCGTGAAAGCTGGATGCGGTGGCGTGCCCAAACTACAGGGAGAGACTCCTGATGGCCAATGTCACCATCTCCGCAGGCAGGGTCCGGGTGGATGACCAGCCCATCGCCCTGCTGAGCGGCGAAGTTCACTACTGGCGGCTGGACCCGGCCAACTGGCGGCCTATCCTGCAGCGGGTCAGAGAGCTTGGCCTGCAGGTGGTCGCTACATATGTTTGCTGGGACTTTCATGAGGTCGCGCCCGGCCTCTACGACTTCACCGGGCGGACGGACCCGCGACGCGATCTGGTTGGCTTTCTGCAGCTACTGGCCGCGGAAGACTTCTGGATTATCCTGCGACCGGGACCGTACATCTACAGCGAATGGTCGAACAACGGCGTGCCCGATCACGCGGCCCGCTATCACCGCCTGCACCCGGCCTACCTGGCCCTGGCGGAGCACTACATGGCTGCCGTCACCGAGACTGCCCGCCCTTACCTGGCCACCCAGGGCGGCCGGATCATCCTGTGGCAGGCTGACAACGAAATCGACCCCTGGCCGCAGTTCTACGCCGAACCGCTTGGTCTCGGCCAGGGAAGCGGCCTTTTTCAGGAATATCTGCAGGAACGCTATGGAGACATCGCGGCGCTCAACGCCGCCTGGAACACCGCCTATCGTTCCTTTAATGAGGCCCGCGCCGTGACAACTGACGCCTGCGCTGATGATCCCGCTCTGCAGGCCCGCTATCACGACTACCGTGCCTTCCTGCATTGGTACACCAGCCGGGCCGCCCGCTGGGCAGTAGATACCTACCGTCGGCTGGGTGTTGATGTGCCGATGCTGCTCAACGCCTATAGCGGCACGGGTGTGCAGCGCTGGGCTGACTTTGAGGCGCTTGCCGGGTTGGCCGGGCCGGATATCTATCCCTCGCGGGAATTCGCCCTGCGGCACCAGGAACACCGCCACCTGCTGGAAGCCGTCCGCTACACCCGCACCTATTCAAAGCTGCCCTACATCCCGGAATTCGAAGCGGGCATCTGGCACGACTGGCTGGCTGATGTGGGCACGCTGCCGCCCAATCACTACCGCCTGATGGCCCTTTCCGCCCTGCTGGCGGGGGTCGCTGGCTGGAACTGGTACATGCTGGTCAACCGCGATAACTGGACGCAGAGTCCGATCAACGAATGGGGCCGCACCCGCCCCGATCTCTTTGCCGCCTTCCGCCAGATCACCGACCTTTACCGGGCTATCGATCCGCCCGCCCTGCTCAAGCAGGTTCGCACCGCGGTCACCTTTGACCCGCTCCAGCGCGGTACAGAGCGACCGGGCCGCCTCCTGTTGCACAGCCTCTATGAAGCGGATATCGACTATGAATTCTGGGATGTCAGCCGCAGTTCAACAGACGCCCCGCTGGCCCTGTACGCGGGCGGCCCCTGGCTTGACGAAGCCGGGCAACGGCGATTGGTCGAGTACGTTGAGGGCGGCGGCCACCTGATCTGCCTGGGCGCCTACCCGCACTATGACGAGCATCTGCGCCACCTGAATCTGCTGGAGATTCCCGCACCGGACGGCTTCCTGACCGGCGTGGCGGCCACGCTGCGCCTGTCCCTGTTTGATGGCCAGATTATCGAAAGTCCCTGGCTGGGCCATTATGCGACCGTCCCCGGCCAGCCTGTTGTGGCCGAGCGCCTGCCACTGGTCAGTCTGTCCTCGGAAGAACTGGCTCTGCAGTTCAACCTGCAGGCTGGAACACGCTACACCATCGGCTTCACGCAGGTGCGCGGTCAGGGCCGCCTGACCGTCCTCCATCTGCAACCCACGCCGGAGGCGCTGCTGGCGCTGCACCGCTGGGCCGATGTGCCGCTCGTCTGCCGGTCGCGGACGCCCGGCGTGAACACGGCTTTCTTCCGCCGCGGGGAAGAGGCAATCCTGATTGCCGTCAACCCCGGCGATGAAGCCAAAGCAGCAGAAATCGAGCTTGAGCCGGGTCTGCTGGCGGAAGGCCGCTGGCTGATCCAGAATCTGACCGGCGGCCAACCAACCATGGTGGCGTTCCCGGCAGCCAGTATGCTGACCGTACAACTGCCACGCAAGGATGGCGTCGCCCTGCTGATGCGCCGGCCAACTGAGCATTCGTAAGCTGGTGAATAAAAGGCATAGGCGACAGGCAGGCGGCTTAAGCCCCTTGCCTGACAAAGAACGGCCAAAAGCAATAGGTCACTAACGGGGTACAGCACAGTACAATCGAGCGCGTTCAGATGATAGCGGCACGGCGCGCACCTCTTTGAAAACAGGATGATATGGACACCGACCTGATTCAACACGGCAAAGATATCGCCGAACGTATTCTGATCGGCAATGGCGACGAACTGGGCATCCTTGGCTCCAGCCAGGCGTACCGGCAGGTCTGGGCGCGGGATAGCATGATCGCCGGTCTGGGGCTGGAGCTGTGCCCCGACGACGAAGGCCGGGCGATTCACCGGCGCTCGCTGGACACGCTGCGCCAGTTCCAGAGTGCGCTTGGCAAAATCCCGCACAATGTTGGTTATACGAACATCAACGATCCGGCGCTGGTCGCCCTGGGCGGCCATCTGGGCACAGACGCCAATGGCAGGCGCATCGTCACCGATACCACCCACGCCGGCTGTGTGGACAGCAACCTGTGGTACATCCTGGGCCATTACTATCACTTCATCCTGGGGCGCGATGTTGCCTATCTGCGGCACGCCTGGCCCAGCCTGGAAAAGACTCTGCTGTGGTTGCGTTACCAGGATTCCAACGAATGCGGCCTGCTGGAAGTCCACGAAGCGATGGACTGGGCCGATCTCTTTTCCAATCACTACAACGTCCTGTACGACAACGTGCTGTACTTCGCCGTCTGGAAGGCGATGGGGCACCTGGCCGCCGCCCTGGGCCTGCCCGCCGATGAATACGCCCGTACTGCGGAAGACATCCGGCGCAAGATCAACATCCTGTTGTGGGTCGGGCCGGAGGAGCCAAAAGACTGGGACTGGGTGCGTCGCGAGCGGCAAGAATGGCTGTATCCCCTGCACCGCGTGGAAACCGAACTGGTTGTGCGACCCTTCTACCTGCCATACATGGGCTTCCGCGAGTATGCCGATCGCTTCGACACGCTTGGCAACCTGCTGGCCATCCTGTTCGGCGTGGCCGACTCCCGCAAGGCCAACCTGATCCTGGATTACATCCATAACACTGGCCTGAATGAGCCACACCCGGTGCGTGCGCTCTACCCTGTCATCAACCCCGGCGATCGGGACTGGCGCGATTACTTCCGCGTCCGCAACCTCAACCTGCCACACCATTACCATAATGGCGGAGCCTGGCCGTTCATCGGCGGATTCTATGTGGCGGCGCTGGTGCGGGCCGGACGGCTGGAGGAAGCCCGCTGCCAGCTTAGCCGCCTGGCCAGGATGAACCAGCAGGGCATCCGCCAGGAGTGGGAATTCAACGAATGGTTCCACGGCCAGTCAGGCCGCCCGATGGGCTTTGCCGGACAGTCCTGGTCAGCGGCCATGTACCTCTACGCGGTTGACGCCGTCGAGCGCGGCCAGGTCAGGGCCTTTGCCACGGAGGATGGATGGGAACTGGTATAAGCACCATGACCTCCCGCGAGCGGATGATCGCGGCCATGACCAACCGGCAACCTGATCGGGTGCCGGTGGCGCCGGATATTTCCAACATGATTCCCTGCCGGTTGACCGGCAAGCCATTCTGGGAGATCTACTACTTTGCCGACCCGCCCCTCTGGCGGGCGTACATTGAAGCCGTCAAATACTTTGGGTTCGACGGCTGGTTTACCGAAGGCGCGATGCAGTACCAGTGGCCGGGGGAACGCTCCAGTGCGGTCGAGGACATGCGCAAGACGGAGACAATGTGGGTTGTACGTACCCGCAGCCAGAAGGACGGTCACCGCTACTATACCGAGACGACATATTACATCGCCGATCCGCCCACCCGCACCGGCAGGCCTGTCCGCGATATTGATACGATGTGGCCGCTGCTGGAGGCGTGGTTCGCGCCGCCGGTTGGCTACAATCCGGATCTCCTGCGGCGGCAGCGCCAGGAGCTGGGTGAACTGGGCGCTTTCGGCGTAAGCATTGGCTATCCGGGTTTTCAGGCCTGGCTGGATCTCTTTGAAGGTGGCCTGACTGACCTCAGCCTGTGGTACTACTACAACCACGAGGCCATCGAACGCCTGCGTGAGCTTCACGAGCGCCAGGTTCTGAAGCAGATGGAAATGATCCTGGACGAGCGGCCAGACTTCGTCCTGCTCGGCGCATCCGGCACGCTGACCCTGCAATCGCCCCGGATCGCCCGTGAACTTTCCTTCCCCACCATCCAGAAGCTGACGCGCATGGCCCGCGAGGCTGGGGTACCAACTATGCTCCACTCCTGTGGCAAGGAACGCGAGCTGGTCCGCTGGTGCGCGGAAGAGAGTGACCTCAACTGCATCAACCCACTGGAAGTCCCACCGATGGGAGATTGCGACCTGGCCGAGATCAAACAGGCCCACGGCCACCAGATCGCCCTGATGGGCAACCTGCATACCACTGATGTGATGCTGCTTGGGACGCCAGAGGATGTAGCCCGCGCGGCGCGGGCGGCCATCGACGCGGCGGGCGCGGGCGGCGGATTCATCCTGTCCACTGGCGACCAATGCGGCCGCGATACCCCGGACGAAAACATCTTCGCCCTGATTGAAGTTGCCCGAACGTACGGACGCTACGACTGACACAGGAGCGCCGGTCATGCAAGCCATCCTGGAAAACCTGTTCCGTTTTGAAGACACCTGTCACGTCTACGTGATCCGTAGTGGAGAAACGGCCGTGCTGGTGGATTTTGGGAACGGCGATGTTCTTGATCACCTATCCACACTCGGTGTTAACCAGGTAGCCGCCGTGCTGATGACCCACCACCACCGCGACCAGGGGCAGGGCCTGGCGCGGGCGGTTGCGGCGGGCATCCCGATCTGGGTTCCCCACACAGAGCAGGACCTCTTCCGGGCGGTAGATGCCCACTGGCAGGCCCGCCCGATCTTCAACAACTACAACATGCGCCAGGATCGTTTCTCGCTGCTGGAATCTGTCCCCATCGCTGGGACGCTCCAGGACTACGCGGAGTACGAATTCGGCGGTCTGCGCTTCACCATCCTGCCCACGCCGGGGCATACCACCGGCTCAATCACCCTGCTGGCTGAGATCAACGGGCGGCGTGTCGCCTTCACCGGCGATCTGATCGCCGCGCCCGGCCAGGTCTGGAGCATGGCCGCTACTCAGTGGTCATACAACGGTGCGGAGGGCGTCGCCGCCAGCATCCCAGCGCTGCTTGACCTGAAAGCGCAGGCGCCGGCTACGCTCCTACCCTCCCACGGCGACCCGATTACCACGCCGGGCCCGGCTATTGACCTGCTGATCGAGCGCTTCTGGCGGCTGTTGCGCCTGCGCGGCCAGAACCCGCGCCTGTTCGAGCTACACGAGCACCCCTACGGGACGATCACCCCCCACCTGCTACAACACCGGGCTTCGGTCGCCAACACCTACGTACTGCTCTCCGAACGGCGCACGGCGCTGCTGATCGATTTCGGCTATGACTTCGTAACCGGCGAAGCCTCCGGCAGCGATCGCGCCTCGCGCCGTCCCTGGCTGCATACCCTGCCGGCGCTCAAGGCGCAGTTCGGTGTGGATCGGATCGCCGTGGTCATGCCGACCCACTACCACGATGATCACGTAGCCGGGATCAACCTGCTGCGGCAGGTGGAAAAGACCGAACACTGGGCGGCGGAATCCTTCGCTGACGTGCTGGAAAACCCAACTCGCTACGATCTGCCCTGCCTGTGGTACGACCCCATCCCGGTCGACCGCCACCTGCCGCTGGAGACGCCGATCCAGTGGGAGGAATACACACTGACTCTGCACCCTCTGCCCGGCCATACCCTGTATGCGGTCGCCATCGAGTTCGAGGTGGATGGCCACCGTGTCCTGGCCACCGGCGACCAGTATCAGGGCGACGACGGACTGGAACTGAACTACGTGTATCCGAACCGCTTCCGCCTTGGCGATTACGCGCAGAGCGCGGCGCTTTACCGGCGCATCAGACCGGATATCATCCTCTCCGGCCACTGGAATCCCTTGTGGGTGACGCCGGATTACTTCGACCAGCTGGAAGCGATGGGGGCCGAACTGGATGCCCTGCACCGCGACCTGCAACCGCTTGAGCCGGACCTGGGGGCGGAAGGCTTCCTGGCGCGTCTGACGCCCTACCAGGCCCTTGCCCACAGCGGACAGGCGGTGACCTTCCAGGTGGAAGTGCGCAATCCGTTCCCGCGCCCGGCTGAAGCAACGCTGACCATCGTTGTCCCTGCTGGCTGGCAGGGCGATGGGCCGCTGGCGCTGGCGCTCCCACCCAGCGGTACAGGGACGGCCAGCTTCTGCGTGACACCGCCGGCAGGCTTTGCGGAGCGCCGGGCGCGAATCGCCGTCGATCTGACCATCGCCGGCCGTCGCTTTGGCCAGCAGGCGGAAGCTCTGCTCAGTGCCGGCACTATCTCCTGAACCCCTCTGCACAGGGAGAAACTATGAAAGACACCACCCTGCACATGATCGGCAACGCCCATATCGATCCCGTCTGGCTGTGGCCCTGGCAGGAAGGCTTCCAGGAAATCCGGGCAACCTTCCGCTCAGCTTTGGACCGCATGGCCGAATACGACGATTTCATCTTCGTGGCCAGTTCAGCGGCCTTCTACGAATGGGTAGAGCACGCCGATCCGGCCATGTTCGAGGAGATCCGCCAGCGCGTGGCTGAAGGACGCTGGCAGCTTGTCGGCGGCTGGTGGGTGGAGCCGGACTGCAACATCCCCTGCGGCGAATCGTTCGTCCGCCACGGCCTGATCGGTCAGCGTTACTTCAAGGCGAAGTTCGGTCGCACAGCCCGCGTCGGCTTCAACATCGATAGCTTCGGTCACAGCGGATCGCTGCCGCAAATCCTCAAGAAAAGCGGGCTGGACTACTACACTTTCCTGCGGCCCATGCCACACGAAAAGAGTCTGCCGGGCCGTCTGTTCTGGTGGGAGGCCGACGACGGCTCCCGCGTGCTGGCCTTCCGCATCCCGTTTGAGTATCTCTCCTGGGGCCAGGAACTGGATCATCACGTCCGGCGCTGCGCCGACGAGATGAAGCCGCCGCTGGACGAGTTCATGTGCTTCTATGGCGTAGGTAATCACGGCGGCGGCCCGACCAGAGCCAACATCGAGAGCATCCACCGCCTGAACGCCGATCCCGGCTATCCCCGCATTATCTGCAGCTCTCCGGAGGCGTTCTTCACCGCCATCGAAGCCAAAAAACTGCCGCTGCCGGTGGTGCACGGCGACCTGCAGAAACACGCCTCCGGCTGTTATGCCGCCCATTCCGGCGTCAAGCGCTGGAACCGCCTGGCAGAAAACCGCCTGCTGGCTGCGGAAAAGTGGGCGTTACTGGCGGCGTGGACAACCGGGCTGCCCTACCCGACCAACTTCAACCACGCCTGGAAGAATGTGCTTTTCAACCAGTTCCACGACATTCTGGCCGGAACCAGCCTGGAAAGCGCCTACGATGACGCCCGCGACACCTACGGCGAGGCGATGGCTGTTGCCGACCGCGCCCTGAACGCTGCCATGCAATCGTTTTCCCGCCAGATTCACATCCCGCTTCAGGAAGGCGTGCGGCCCATGGTTGTCTTCAATCCGCTCACCTGGCCCGTCCGGACCAATGTGGAACTGGAGACCTATCGCTGGCCGGCAGGCGCTGTTCTGTTGGACGATCAGGATCGGCCTGTGCCACACCAGGAGGTGCAGTCGGTCACCTCGACCGGGCGTGTCCGGCTGAGCTTTATGGCCGATCTGCCTGCGCTGGGCTACCGCACTTACCGCCTTGTGCCGGAGGGCGCTCCAGCGGCAGCAACCCCCATCCAGGCATCGGATGGCGTGCTGGAGAACGAGCGTTTCCGCCTGGAGTTCGACCCGGAAACCGGCTGCATCGCCAGCCTGTACGACCGCCAGGCAGGGGTTCAGGTCTTTTCCGGGCCAGCCGCCCGGCCCGTCGTCATTGACGATCCGTCTGATACGTGGGGGCACAATGTGTTCCGTTTTGACCAGGTCATCGGTGAATTCCGGGCGACCAGTGTCCGGCTGGTCGAACATGGGCCGGTCAAATCCGTGATCCGCGTGACCAGCACTTACGGCCAGTCGACCCTGATCCAGGACTTCGCCATGTATCCGGGCTGCGACCAGATCGACGTTAGCGTGGTCGTCAACTGGCAGGAGCAGTTTAAGGCGCTCAAACTGCGCTTCCCGGTCAACGTCAAGTTCATGAAGGTCACCCACGAAATCCCCTATGGCCACATCGAACAGACCGCTAACGGGGAAGAGACTCCCTTCCAGAGCTGGGTCGATGTCTCCGGCACGTCCCGCGACCGGGAAGTCGCGTACGGCCTCAGCCTGTTGAACGACGGCAAGTACAGCCACGATGTCTCCGTACGCGACATTGGCCTGACCGTCCTGCGCAGTCCGGCCTACGCCAACCATATGCCCTCTGTACTCAAGCCGGGCGGCCTGTACAGCTTCATTGACCAGGGCATCCAGCGCTTCCATTACGCGCTGCTCCCTCATACCGGAAGCTGGGAACAGGCCGGGACGGTGCGCCGTGCCGCCGAACTGAACCAGCGCCCGTTTATCCTGCATGAGTCGTTCCATCCAGAAGGGACACTGCCTCAGGCAGACTCGTTCATTGCCGTGCAGCCGGATCACGTGATGGTGACCGTGCTCAAGCAGGCCGAAGACGGAGACGATCTGATCGTGCGCGCCTACGAAACCGCGAAGATCGCTGCCCGGGCAACCATCGATCTGCCTCACTGGGGTCGCACCATCACGGCGTATTTCCTCCCCGGCGAGATCAAGACCTTCCGCGTGCCGCGCAACCCGGCTCAGGCTGTGGTAGAAACGGACTTGCTGGAATGGTGACGCCCGGTCGCATCAGCCTCAATGGCGCTGACTGGCAGTGCAAAGGCTACTACGGGGAGGACTGGCGCTGGCGGGATGCACACCGCCCCACCCTCCGCGATACCCGCCACTGGTTTCCCGCCAGCGTGCCCGGCAGTGTCCACCATGATCTGTGGCGAGCGGGAGAAATCTCCAACCCGTACTTCGAGCGCAATAGCCTGCTGCTGGAATGGGTCCCGGCCCGCACCTGGGTTTACCGCAAGACGTTCACCGTCGATCCAGCCATCCAGGGCGGACGTGTCCAGCTGATCTTCGAGGGCGTGGACTACGAGGCCGAGTTCTTCCTCAACGGTGAGTCGCTGGGAACCCACACCGGCATGTTCACCCCGGCGATGTTCGAGATCGGCGACCGGCTGCACTACGGCGCAGAGAATACCCTGGCCGTAGTCATCGAACCCGCTCCACCCGAACAGCCACAGGTAGGCCGGACAAGCCGGGTGCGCACCCACAAGAGCCGCATGACCTACTGGTGGGACTTCTGCCCGCGCATGATCCACCTCGGCATCTGGGATAACGTCTTCCTGGAAGTCAGCGGCCCAACACGCATCGAGGACGTATTTGTCCGCCCGCAACTGGCGCCCGGCCTGCGGCAGGCCAATGTCTCCGTATCGATCATGCTAGACTCGCGCCAGCACGGGATTGTTGAGGTTGAGACACTGTTGCGTCTGGACAGTGCTACCATCGCCATGGAGCGTACCTGTCACGCCCTGGCCCCCGGCCAGACCTGTCTGAACGTCTGCCTGCCGGTTGTCCAGCCGCAGCTGTGGTGGCCCAACGGTCACGGCGAGCAACCCCTCTACGAGGCCGAAGTGCGCATCACCGACGCAGAAACCGGCCTGCTCTCCGACGTTCGCACGACCCGCTTCGGCATCCGCCAGGTCAAGCTGATCCCGAATGAAGGCGCAGAAGCTACCGCACGGCCTTATACGCTGGTGGTTAACGGCCGCCGGATCTACATCAAGGGCTGGAACTGGGTGCCGCTGGATGTGCTCTACGGCGTCCCGCGCCCGGAAAAACTGGCGCATTTGCTGGGGCTGGCCCGCCAGGCTCAGGTCAATCTGCTGCGGGTGTGGGGCGGCGGGCTGATCGAGACTGAGGCGTTCTACAACCGCTGTGACGAACTGGGGATCATGGTCTGGCAGGAGTTCACCCAGTCCAGTTCCGGGATCGACAACACCCCGCCGGACTCGCCCGAATACATCGCCCGGATGGTACACGAAGCCGAGCAGATCATCCCGCGCCGGCGCAACCACCCGGCGCTGATCCTGTGGTGTGGCGGCAACGAACTAACCCTCGGCCCGGAGCAACCCGCCGACGACGACCAGCCGCTCCTGGCCGCCCTGAAGGCGACAGTCGCCCGGCTTGACCCGGATCGGTTGTGGCTGCCTACCTCCCCCAGCGGGCGGCTGTTCAGCTATTCACTGGCGAATAGCGAGCGCGACCCGCAGGGCCTGCATGACGTCCATGGCCCCTGGGAATACCAGGGCGTCGAAGGGCAGTGCACGCTCTACAACCGGGGTGCGTCGCTGCTACATAGCGAGTTCGGCGTCGAAGGACTGACGAACCTTAAGACCCTGCAGGCGACCATCGCTCCAGAGCACCGCTGGCCGGTCACCCTGGACAGCCCGGTATGGCATCACCTGGGTGCGTGGTGGGTCCACCAGCCAACCTGGCAAGCGGTCTTCGGGGAGATCGGCGATCTGGAGACGCTGGTGCGGGCCACCCAGCTCATGCAGGCGGAAGGGCTGCGCTACGCTCTAGAAGCTGACCGTCGCCGCAAGTATCGCAACAGCGGAACTCTCCCCTGGCAGTTCAACGAGCCGTACCCAATGGCCGCCTGCCCATCAGCGGTCGACTACTACGGGCGGCCTAAACCGGCCTACTATGCCGTCGCTCACGCCTATGCGCCGCTGCAGCTTTCCGCCCGCTTTCCGACGCTGGCCTGGGCAGGCCGGGAGAACTTTGAAGCCGGGGTCTGGCTGCACAACGCGCTGGAAACTCCTGTAAGCGACGCCCGTCTGACCGCCCGGCTGATTGACCTGGATGGGAGCGTCCGGGCGGAATGGAGTGAGGTTGTATCCGCACCGGCTGACGCGGCCACAACGCTACTGAGCGTCGCCGCTCCGCTCACCCGGCTGGACAGCCCGATCTTCTTTCTCGACCTGACCCTCGACGATTCAGCGGATGGGATGGTCGCCGCCAGCCGCTATGTGTTCACCCGCGCCGCGAACCTGGCCCCGCTGCTGGCCGCCCCGCCAACCACGCTGGATGTGCGCCAGAAGGAGTACAGCGACACCTGGATGCTGGCGATCACCAACACCGGGTCACAGACAGCGCTGTTCGTCTGGCTGGAAGATGGCCGGGCAGTCACTGCGAGGGGCTACGCCACCTTTTCCACCAACCATGTCTGCCTGTTCCCCGCCGAAACCTGCGAAGTGGCGATCACCTGGCAGGGCGTCCCCCCGCAGGAGCGCTGCATCGAAATCAGCGCCCTGAATGCCAGGCGGCTGGCGTTGTTGCCACGACCTGAGGATCGGCGCTGACCGGACATCTGCTGCCTGTTACTCAAACAGGCGCAGCAGTTCGACCAGGTCAAGGAAGCCACGCATGACCGGCACGCCCGTCGGCAGTATACTACCGCCACTTGGCTCCAGGGTCAGCTTCATGTCAAAGTAGGTGAAGACCAGGTCGGGCATGGTGAGCGGGATAGCCGTCAGGCCTGAATCGGAAACGGAAAAGTAGCCCGCGCTCACCGGATTGTTGTCGCGGTTCAACCACAACTGATAGTCCTGGTTTTCGAATGGCTCCAGCCCTTCGACAATCAGGATAGCATGCTGGCCATCCGTCCTGATCAGCAGCGCCCCTCTGGCCCGCGGCATGCGGTCAGTCGCCTCCAGCTTGACCAGGTAGGGGTTGGACTCAGCGTTTTCCTGCGCTAGAGGATAAAGCGGAGCCTGGAGGGCCTGCTGCGGCACCGACAAAGGATAATGGAAAAGCAGCAGCATGGCCAGGACAATCACCAGGCTGCCCAGAGCAACGCCCACCCATCCCGGCATGCGGCTATCCAGCAGCGCCCGGAGCGGGGACGTCCGCCTGGGCGGGGCGGCTTTCTGCCCGCCAATCCGCGCCATCAGCCGCCCTCTAGTCTCCCTTGCCGGCGAATGGGGAGGCGCAGACAGCATCAGGGCAGCAACGACCTGCTGATGACGGGCTAGTTCGCCCCGGCACCCGGCACAGACCGCCAGATGCTCGATGACGGCAACTGCCTCATCTTCAGGCAGGACGCCCAGAGCGTATTCCGCCAGTTGATCCGTCACATGGGGTTCAGCAGCCATCGTTTGTTCGCGCATCGCAGACCATCATTTAAGACTATTACGTACACAGCCCATCAAGGGATCTCTTTTTGCGCTTCCGGGTTAACCAGCAACGCCTGACGCAACTTGAGCAGCGCCAGCCTGATGCGAGTCTTGATCGTCCCCTGCGGTTCGCCCAGCCGCTCAGCGATCTGCTTCGTGGTCAACCCGCCGAAGTAAGCCATCTCCAGGGCCTGCCGCTGCTCAGGCGGGAGCGCACTGAGCGCCTCATGTAACCGTTGGCCCTGCAAAGCCACGTCGACCGTATCTTCAGGGTCCGGCGTATCGGCGGTCAGGCCAAAATCCATCGCGGCCAGATCAACACTGTGGCCTTCTGGATCGCGTGTCTGTTTGCGTTTGACATCGATTGCCCGGTGGCGAGCCAGGCTGGCCAGCCACACTTTGACCTGGCCGCGATCAACCCGGTAGCTATCCGCCTTCTGCCAGACGCTGGCGAACACGTCCTGCAGGATATCGTTGGCGATGTGACGATCGCCCACGATCTCCAGCGCGATGCTGAAGACCAGGCCGTTATAGCGGTCATACAGCGCCCCCAGCGCCGCCTCATGGCGTCTGCGGATCAGGTAGAGCAGCGACTCATCACAGAGCTTCGAATAGTCCAGGGACATCGTCGGGTCCTGGCAACAGCGTCGGCCAGTGCCTTACCGGGAGATATCGTGAATTCTACCGCCAGACCCCTGAAACGGACATCCCGCCTGGCTCCGGCAGCGCATATAAGAGTTGCATTAGAAATTCCCACCAGCCCGCGCCGGGATAAAGCCGCCCCCGCCCGATCGACGTATTGGTCTACTGGAATCGACGGGCAGCCCGGTAGCGATACTGGTCGGCCTGTCGTCACTGTACAGGGGGTTCATTCGCGGTAACTAAACCGCAGTACACCAGTTTACCAAGAAGGAGGGTTGTTCGATGAAAAAAGCGTTCGTCGTTCTCCTGGTGTGCATGGCCCTGATTGGCGGCACGGCAGCGATCGCCGCTGCCCAGAGCGGTGAAACCAGCACCACATCCCAGCCTGTACCGCTGCAGATCTTCACCACCTATCCGTCGCAGGTGGTTGGCGCCAACGAAACGGCCTCGCTGACGCTCACCGTGCGCACGACGACCGGCCCGCAGATTGTGGCGCTGGATGTGCGCGACCTGCCGGAAAACTGGACCGCTTCCTTCCGTGGCGGTGGCCGGATCGTGAAGTCGGTATTTGTCCAGCCGGAGCAGGATGCCACGGTTGACCTGCGTCTGGAACCACCTGCGGATGTCGAATCGGGCACGTACAATTTCACTGTGGTCGCCCGCAGCGACAGCGAAGAGGCTGAGCTGCCAGTTGAGCTGACCATCCAGGAACGTGCTCCGGCCCGCCTGGCTTTTGAGGTGGAGCTGCCTATCCTGCGCGCGCGTGCCGACTCGACCTTCCGCTACAATGTGACGCTGCGCAACGCTGGCGATGAAGACCTGCTGGTTGACCTGTCCTCGCAGGCTGCGCCGGTCTTCGACGTCGTGTTCAAGTCCGGTAGCAACGAAGTCGTCACCCTGCCGGTGAAGGCTAACTCGACGGAACGGCTGACCATCGAAGTGAAATCCCTGATCAACAACATCCGCGCGGGCACGTACCCGATCACGATCCAGGCTCGCAGTGGCGATGTTGCCGCCAGCACTGACCTCTCCGCCGAGATCATCGGCCTGTCCGTGATCAACCTGACCACGCCCGATGGCCGTCTCTCCGGCGATGCAGAAGCGGGTAAAGAGACGACCGTCACCCTGGTTGTCCAGAACACCGGTACTGCCGCCGCCCGCAACGTCACCCTGAGCGCGACCGCCCCCAGCGGCTGGACCACCTCGTTTGAGCCAGCCGAACTCCCGGAGATTGCCGCCGGTGAGCAGATCGAGGTCACCGCGCACCTGAAGCCCGCCGAAAAGGCCCTCTCCGGCGACTACAATGTGACCTTCCGCGCCCGTCCGGAAGAAGGGGCTAATGCCTCGGTGGAATACCGGGTGACCCTGCGCACCTCCACCATGTGGGGGCTGGCCGGTCTGGCGCTTATCGCTATCGCTATCGGGGCGGTCAGCCTGGCGGTCTCGCGCTTTGGTCGCCGCTAGTCCGTTCCAGAGGAGTGTCCTATGGATGACTACGTGATTGAAGCAAAAGACCTGACCAAACGCTACGGCGATTTTGTGGCTGTCAACAGCCTGAATCTGCAGGTTAAGCGCGGCGAAGTCTACGGCATCCTGGGACCCAACGGCTCCGGCAAGACCACGACCATCCTGATGCTCCTGGGGCTGACCGAGCCTACTTCTGGCTGGGTGCGCGTGCTGGGCTTTGACCCGGCACGCCAACCCCTCAGCCTCAAGGCCCATGTGGGCTACCTGCCCGATGAAGTGGGCTTTTACGGCAACATGACCGCGACCGAGAACCTGGCCTATATCGCCCGGCTGAACGGCCTGCGCCGCGCTGAAGCTGACCAGCGCATCGCCAGGGTGCTAGAGCGCATGGGCCTGCAGGATGTGGCCGATCACAAGGTCAAGACGTTCTCCCGCGGCATGCGGCAGCGGCTTGGTGTCGCCGAGCTGCTGCTCAAACAACCGGAGATCATCATCATGGACGAGCCAACGCTGGGGCTGGACCCGGAAGCGGCGCACCAGTTCCTGGGCACCATCCGCGACCTGGCTAACGATGGCATCACCATCCTGCTCTCGTCGCATCTGTTACACCAGGTACAGGAAACCTGCGACCGCGTCGGCCTGTTCTACCAGGGGCAAATCGTGCTGGAAGGCTCGGTACCGCAGCTGGCCCGCCAGGTGCTCGGCGGAGCCTACCGCGTCAACATCCAGGTGGAACAGCCGACCGAAGCGGTGACCGCCGCCCTGCAGGCGCTTGCCGGCGTTACCAGGGTGCATCACGATGGCAGCCTCTATGTGCTGGAAGCGTCTGAGGATGTCCGCGCTGACGCTGCCGCCGCTGTCGTCCACAAAGGAGGGCGACTCCAGCGGATGGATATCGTCTCCGCCAATCTCGACGAAATCTACGAACAGTACTTCAAGGGGGTGAGCCATGGCACAGCAGCATGAGACTCTTCCTGCGCAGCCCGGCCGTGAAGGCTCCCCGTGGACTGGCCTCTGGGCTGTCGTGGCCAAAGAAATGGCCGACCATCTGACCAGTGTGCGGATGCAGATTCTGGAGCTTCTGATCCTGATCACCGCCGGTGGGACCGTCTTCGGCGCGTTACAGAGCATCCGCTCCGCCAGGGGCGACAGTTTTCTGTTCCTGAAGCTGTTCACGACGTCAACGGATCCGCTGCCAGCGTTCGTTGGCTTCCTGGGCTTCCTGATTCCCCTGATCGCCATCTCGCTGGCCTTTGACGCCGTCAACAGTGAGTTCAACCAGCGGACGCTCTCCCGCGTGCTGGCCCAGCCGATCTACCGGGACGCTTTCCTGATGGGCAAGTTCCTGGCCGGGCTGTTCACCATGGCCCTGGTGCTGGTAGCCATCTGGCTGCTGATCACCGGCCTGGGGATCTTCAGTCTGGGGATCGCGCCCAGCGGGGAGGAAGTCGCCCGTGGGTTGCTGTTCCTGCTGGTAGCCATCTTCTATGGTGGCATCTGGCTGGCGCTGGCTCTGCTGTTCTCCACAATCTTCCGCCAGCCGGCAACCGCTGCGCTCGCTTCGATCGCAGTGTGGCTGTTCTTCATGGTGTTCTGGAGCATGCTGGCCAGCATGCTGGCGCAGGCTCTGGCGCCGATCCGGCTGGGCCTGCTCGATGAAGTCCTGGCTCAGGCGGAGCTGATCCAGAACCTGACGCGCATCTCGCCCAACACGCTCTTCGTGGAAGCGACGATGGGGTTGCTCAACCCAACCACGCGCTCGTTCGGCCTGGTGCTGCCCAGCCAGCTACAGGGCGCGCTGCTGGGTTCGCCGCTGCCCCTGGGGGAAAGCGTCCTGCTGATCTGGCCGCACCTGACCAGCCTGATCGCAGTGACCCTCCTGCTGTTCACGGCGGCCTATGTGCTCTTCCAGCGGCAGGAAATCCGCGCCTAGATCACCGACCGCCCGTCCCCGTTCCAGGCGAACAGGGACGGGCGGAAACCTGGCTCAACCCGATCACGGTGAGCCGGGCCACCGACCCCGCCAGCCTGACATTCCCTCATCAGGCGCACCGGCGGGGTCGATGCTTTTTTTCGGGCGTCCCTTTACATCCGGTGGCTCAACACGCCAGCAAACTATCGAGAAGCTGATCCAGCGGCGCTTCCGCCAGCGCTACGGTTGCATCCGCCGCGCCATAGTACAACCGCACCTGCCCCGCCATGACTACTGCCCCGCAGGTAAAGACGACATTCCGGAAGAAGCCATCCACCTCATAAGGCGCTTCCGGCCACAGTACCGCCCCGGCGCTGCGGGCAATGATCCGCCCCGGCTCATCATAGGGCGTCAGGAAAGCGCCCAGGCAGTAGCGGTCGCGTTCATCCGCGCCATGATAGATCGAAAGCCAGCCACGTGCTGTGGCAATGGGCGGCGCGCCAGCCCCTACCCGCCCGGCATCCCACTGGCCGGCCCGTCCCGCCAGCACCAGCCGCGAATCTCCCCAGTGACGCAGGTCCGGCGAGGCGGCCAGCCAGATGCTCATCTGCCTGAACATGCCCGGCATGGGCCGGTGGTAACAGTAGTACTGCCCGTTTACCGGCTCCGGGAACAGGGCCACATCGCGGTTGTCCGGCGGAAAGATGATCCCTTCCCGCCGGATCTGCACAAAATCCGGCGTGGAAACCAGGGCGGTGGCGATGCCGTGCGGGCTGACTGCGGTGTAATTGATGTAGTAGCGATCGCCAATGCGGGTGATGCGCGGGTCTTCCACACCAAATGCCTCGTAGGGCGAAGCGGGGGTGAGCCAGGGCATCTCACTCACACTAAACCGGACGCCATCCCGGCTGCGGGCCAGCCGCAGATGGCTGACGCTGGTGAGCAGTAGTTCGCCGGTGGCACGGTGACGGATTACGCGGGGGTCGCTCAGGTCCCAGGATGGATCGTCGCGACGCACGCGCCGGATGGCCAGATCGCCCTGCGGGGTGTAGTACGGGCACTGCACCCAGTCCTCAGCCAGCGCGATGGGACGCTCCGCCACACGCACCAGCAGCAACACCTCATCCCGGTACAGAATCGCCCCGGCGTTAAACGCGCCGATCACCTCCAGATCGGGCCGGGATGGCCTGATCGTGGCCGGCGTAATCAGGGGGTTGTGCGGATGTCGGACAAACATGGGGTCAGCTCCCAGCCTCTACAAAACAAACCGCCCGCGCTTCCACCGTCACAGGGCGCGCTACCGAGCCGCTATGCAGCAGGCATGTGCGCCTTTCCGGGGTGGGATTGTACAGCAGGAACCGCCGCTCGTGAACGGCGGGGAAATCATGCAGACGCAGGCACGGCACATCCAGGCTCAGGCACAACACCTCCGGATCATCCACCCGCCCCAGCACACCGAAGAGCAGGGCGCTCCAGAAGACCTCGCCTGCGCCGTAAATCTCTTTGCCCAGCCGCCCCATCCGATCAAACTCAGCCGTGGAAAGGTCCTCATACGGGATGGCCGGGCACGGCCCGCGGCGCCATTCGGCAGGCAACCAGGGATCGAAGAAGGCGTAATTATGCCGCCGTTGCAGGTTGGCGAAGGCGCTCAGCAGTACCAGCGGGCCACGCTGCCCGCGCAGCACCTCCGGCCAGGCGATCATGGCCTCCACGTTTTCCTTATAGGCCGGGTAGCACAGCGACGCACAGGCCTGGAACATCCCGCGCGGATCGTAATAGGATGCCGCCGGGTCCGCGCCCCAGTAGCCCATCCGCAGCACCAGGTACAGATAATCGCCGATCATGCCGTCCCAATCCATATCCGGGCGGTAACCGGCGTCGGCCAGGTAACTGGCGGCTGCGGCGGCGAACGACAGTTGTTGCGGCTCGTGGGTGAGCATGGCGGGCGGCAGGTTGTGAATCACGCGCAGGGCATCTGCCGCTTCATCCAGGTAGACCTCTGCGCCACCGCTTAACTGGTGCGCCAGGACACAACCCGCTGCATACAGCCCGCCGACGCCGGGATTGAGCAGGCTGCCCCGCGCCTGCCAGTCAGCGGCATCCGCAAACAGCGGGAACACATAGCCTGTCCGCCGGGCCAGCCGCTCCGCCCCCCGTAGCGCGGCAAAGAACATCTCCTGCAGCGCCGGATCGCCGGTGAGATAGGCCACCCAGGGTAGTTTGATCAGGGCGTTTTCCAGAAAGTACCAGGTGTCCATGAAGCTGTCGCCAGCGCGGGGAGGATAGTTGTTGGCCACATAGTCCCACTCTGGCCGTGCAAAGCGCGGCAGCGTCGCCCGCAGGCGGGCAACCAGGCCGTCAGCGCGGGCGTCGCCGGTAGCCCGCTGCCACAACAGCAGCGGCCACAGCACGTCCAGCTGCGTCATTAACTCGAAGCCGGGCGCGGCATCCCGACCAACCGCCGAACTACCCCGCACATAGGCCCGCAAACCAGACACACCTTGCGTGGTAACCCAGCAGGCCTCATCCTCCAGGTCGGCCAGCGTCCGGCAGGCCATCTCCTCCCAGGGCAGCGGTTTATTCACTGGCGCGGGAACCGGGTCAAACAGCGGCGCGACCGCTTCCAGCAGGACGCGCTGAGCAGCCCAGGGCGATGGCGTGCCCTGGCGTGGGCGCTGAGTGAACCACCAGGCCAGCCGATGCGTCCCCGGCGGGAAGTGGAACGGCGCTTCCGGCACATTCGGCACCAGACCGAAGCCATAGCGCCCCTCTGGCCGGTAGAGCAGCGCCTCGCGCACGCTGAAGTTGTAGAAGCGGTGCGGCGCCCAGGCAAAAGCATCCGGCGGAAAGTAGACGATGGTCTCCACACGCGAATGATCATCATAGAGATATCCCGCCATCAGGTCGTTGCCGCCCAGCCCCTGCGCGTTGACCGTCGGGGCGCGCAGAACGGTCTGCCGCCAGGTATGCGCCTGGCGGTCATCCAGGTTATCCAGCGGCCCCAGCCACAGCAGCAGGGCTACCGGCAGGTCAACCGGGGCGTCGGCGGTGAGCGTCGTCTCCAGCCAGAAGCCCCCCTCCCACGGGATGATGCTGGTCTGCCAGGCGAAGCCCGGCCCTTCCCCGGCCAGGCCATCGGCGGTCAGGCGGTCTGGCATCCAACCCCGGACTGGCACACTCGGCCCGCGGGCAGCCGGTCGCCAGTCGCCAGCATCCCCCCCGGCCCTGACATACGTGACGAAGTGAAAGCCCGCGCCATCCTCGAAGCGGCATTCCAGCCGCAGGTCCCCGCTGATGAAAGTATTCATGGTGTAGCCTGCCCAATCACGGTTGTGCAAGGTCTTGACAAGCGACTCTATTTTACTATATAGTGAACGTAAGCGGTTACGTTAACTCTGACTTGAGTGGCTATGCCGTCTATTATCCAGCAGATTGCCGAAGCGCTGCACGTCTCAAGCGCCTCCGTCTCCAGGGCGCTCAACGACAAACCCGGTGTTGGCCCGGAGTTACGTCAGCGCATCCTGGAAAAGGCACGGGAGCTGAACTACACGCCGAGCGTGACCGCGCGAGGTCTGGCCACCGCCCGGACATTCGCCCTGGGCTTCTTTGTACGGGAAAAGCCTGGCCTGGCCGCCCAGACAGACCCCTTCTATGGCGAGATTCTGCACGGGGTGGAGCAGGTCTGCGCCCGCTCTGATTACCACGTGGCCATCGCTACCCTCACCGCCGATATTCTCAGCAAGCCGGCGCAATTCCGCTTCGTGCGGGAGGGACGGGTCGACGGGATGATCCTGGCCGGCCCGGATATCCCCGCCGAATTCATCATGGCCATGCTGCACACCGATCTGCCAGTTGTGCTGGTAGACAACCGGCTGGATTACCAGCCCGTCAACTGTGTCAACTGCGACGATACCGGCGGCGCGGCCAGGGCCGCCGAATATCTGCTGAATCTCGGCCACCGCCGGATCGGTATCCTGGCCGGGCCGCAGACCTGGCCTAGCAATACCCGCCGCGTGCGCGGTTACCGGCAGATTCTGGAAGAAGCCGGATTACCCATACATGTCATCCATATGGACCGGACAACCATCGATTCGGGCGCAGAGGCCTATGCCCGCCTGATGGAGCAACACCCGGAAGTCACCGCGCTGTGTGCGGTTAACGACTCGATGGCCATCGGCGCCATCCAGGCCGCTCAGGCCGCCGGTCGCCGGGTGCCGGACGATCTTTCCGTGATCGGTTTCGACAACATTGAATGGGCGCGCCTGAACCGCCCGCCGCTCACCACCATTGACGTTCCCAAGCATCAGATCGGCAAGGAAGCCGCCAGCCGGTTGCTGGCCTTGCTCGAGGACAGCAGCCTGATGCCCACCGAAATCTGCGTAGCGGTTAAGCTGGTCGAGCGCGATACCTGCGCCAGACCCGCCGGATAACCAGGCCGCGCTGGCCCGGAGAAGGAGGTGAAACCCCACACTACACGTCGGATCGCTTTCACGCGCCCTGCCGATGCAGGCAGTCAAGATTTACGCTAAAGGAGAGAGAAAGACATGTCAAGGAATCGCCTGGTGCTGTTAGCCGTCGCCCTGATGCTGGCGCTGGGAGCGCTGCCGTCGCTGGCTCAAACCGAGCCGGTGACGATCACGATCTCGACCTGGGCCGGTGTTGACGAAGCCGCCGAACTGCAGGTCATCCTGGACGAGATCAACGCCAGCCAGAACGAGTATCAGATCGTCCATTCGCCCATCCCCTCGGATTACTACACCCAGGTCAAGACGCAGATCGCCGGTGGAGTCGGCGCGGATCTGTACTGGATTGACCAGAACAACATGGCTCTGGCCTCGGAAGGCGTCTTCCTGCCGCTGACTGACTGCCTGGCGAGCGCCGAACCGGGCACCGCCGGGGATGTCAACGACTACTATCCGGGCATCCTGGCCGTCAATATCTATGAAGACGAAGTCTACGGCCTGCCCTGGATCGCTCAGCCAGTCGTCACTTACTACAACAAGGACCTCTTCGACGCCGCCGGGCTGGACTACCCCACCCCGGACTGGACCTGGGACGATTTTGTCGCTATGGCCAAGGCCCTGACCCTGGATACCAACGACGATGGCGAGATCGACCAGTGGGGCTTCACCAACAACGGCTGGCCGCCCCCCTTCATCTTCGTCTGGCAGGCCGGTGGTGAGCTAATCAGCCCCGATTTCACCGAGGCCCCGATCGACACACCCGAATTCCTGGAAGGCTTCGAGTTCTATCTGAGCACCGCCTATAACCCGGAGATGTCCCCCAGCCGCGAAATCATCGCCGAGCAGGGCTTCAGCGAGATGTTCAAGGCTGGCAAGATCGCCATGTTCATGGGCGGCGCTGCTGACGACCTCGACCGCGTCGAGGGTCTGAATGTGGGCGTGGTGCGCGTCCCCGGCCATCCGCGGACCGGTAGCCATGTCACCTTCGCCTGGAACGCCAGCACCGTCATCTCCGCCAACACTGCTCATCCGGACCTGGCCTGCAAGGCCCTGCTGGCCGTGACCGAGGGCATCCATCACTGGAAGATCGTCTCGCCGCGCATCTCGCAGGCCACTGTGGAGCACCTGGTATCCTCGGAACCGCGCAAGGCTGCCAGCGCCGAGGCAATCGTCGCTGCCGCCCAGGAGATGCGTGCGCTGCCTATCTTCGGCAACTACGCCGAATTTGACTCGATCTTCTGGTCGAAGTTCTGGGGTCCGCTGATCAACAACGAGACCGACCTGACCCCGGCGGAACTGGCCGCTGAAGTCCGGCCCGAGCTGGAAGAGACTCTGCCCGAATAGAATCACTGGCTACACCGGAGGCCGCCCGGTCGGGCGGCCTCCCCTCTTACGGCTGGCCAAGCCCTTTTCCGGAGGAGGATCGCCCCTATGGATCCAGGTCCGCTTGCCACCTATTTGCCAACACTGGCACGCTATGCTGGCGTCGCGATCGGTCTGGTTGTGCTGATGATCGCCGTTTACCGCTTGCAGATCGCCCTGGGCATCAACCGGGAGGCAGCTACCGGTCGGGCGCTGGTCGTCCCCTGGGTTGTCGGCTTTCTGATTTTTAACGTGTTCACGATTGGGGCTTCGCTCTACTTAAGTTTTACCGAATACAACCTCTTTAAGGCTCCGGAATGGGTTGGCACGGCCAACTACGAGCAGCTTTTCAGCCTGAGTCTGGCCCCTCTGGAATCACCCAACCAGCGCAGTTCAGACGCCCTGCCCCGCCGCTACGACGAGATCATCCGTGTGGAAACAGGTAGTGGCGGCTTTGTGCTGGGTGCCAAAGAGGAAGCCTTCTGGCGTTCGATCAAGCTGACCCTGCCCTACGCCTTCCTGAGCGTTCCGCTGGGGCTGGCCGGGGCGCTGGGGGTGGCCCTGCTGCTCAACCAGCATGTGCGCTACCTGGGCTTCTGGCGGGTGCTGTACTACATGCCAGCCATCCTGCCCGCGGTCGCTACCGCCCTGCTATGGCGGTGGATTTTCTCCCCGAACGGCCTGCTCAACAGCGCCTTCGCGCCGTTCTACGCGCTGGTCAACATCCCCAAGCCCAACTGGTTCTTTGACCCGGCGCTGGCCATGCCCGCTTTCATTATCATCAGTCTATGGGGAGTTTTCGGCGCCAATTCCGTGATCCTGCTGGCCGGCCTCAAGGGCATCCCGATGGAATTGTACGAAGCCGCCGCCATCGACGGCGCGGGTGAATGGAGCAAGTTCCGCCATGTGACCATCCCCATGCTCAGCCCAGCCCTGTTCTATAACCTGGTCACGTCCACTATTGGCGCGTTGCAGGTCTTTGAAGTGGCGGCTTTCATCCAGACCCCCGATTCAGTCGGCACCTTCCTCAACTGGTTGATCTACCGGGAGGCGTTTGACCTGCGGCATATGGGGCTGGCCTCGGCCATGGCCTGGATCATGCTGCTGATCATCCTGGCCCTCACCGCCCTGATCTTCCGTTCGTCCGAAGCCTGGGTCTTTTACCAGGGCGCCCGCGAGGAGAAAGCCTGATGACTACCACCAACTCTGGAACATCAGCGGTCTGGTCGGCGCGTGGCGCCGGGCGCGGTTATCTCGTGCGCCAGGGTATCGTCTATGGCCTGCTCCTGCTCGGTGCGGCGCTGGTGCTGATCCCCTTCCTGTGGATGATCTCCACGTCGCTCAAGACCGAAGATCAGCTTTTCACCGGCCAGGTCAATTTCATCCCCAATCCAGCCGTCCCCGGCAACTACCTGGAAGTCTGGACCAAGCTCAATTCGATCAAACCAGGCATGACCTTTAGCCGCATCATCGGCAACACTCTGTTCATCACCTTCCTGGCCATGTTCGGGGAGATCCTCAGCGCCTCGATAGTCGCCTACGGCTTCGCCCGCTTCCGCTGGCGGGGGCGCAACGTGCTCTTCGCCATCATGCTCAGCACGGTCATGATACCGGGGATCATCACCCGCGTGCCCGCCTTCCTGATCTGGAAGCATCTGGGGCTGCTGGATACTTACGATCCCATGACCTGGCCGTCGCTCTTCGCCTGGGGGCCACTGTACGTCTTCCTGATGCGCCAGTTCTACCTGACTGTGCCCCGCGAGATCGAAGAAGCCGCCATCCTGGACGGCGCCAATGTCGCCCAGATCTACTGGTATGTCATGCTGCCGCTGATTCGCCCCATCCTGCTGGCCATCGCCGTCCTCTCCTTCCAGGGCAACTGGAACAACTTCCAGAGTCCACTGATCTACCTGACCACGCCGGAAAAGTATCCGCTGGCGCTGGCCATGCGCTTCTTTGACCAGTCCCTTTCCAAAGAAGCGCCGCAGTGGCAGTACATGATGGCCATGGCGACCATGATGGCCACGCCGGTGCTGATCCTCTACTTCCTCGCCCAGAAGCAATTCCTAGAAGGCATCAACATCGGGGCTGTAAAGGGGTAAGCGATGGCGCTACGATTGCTGCTGATTGCTGGGTTACTGGCGGCTCTCTGGCCGGGCGTGGGCCTGGCCCAGGAGGAAACCGAACTGGTTAACCTGGATCACCTGATCTATCTCACCGAGCCGGTCACGATCAACGGCCGGGAGATGGCCCTGGTGCACATTTACGCCGAGTATCCGGATTACGAGTGGGTCGATGCCGCTGGGGAGGGACTCAGTTGCGTGGATGACGTCGCCCGCGCCGCCATCGTCTACCTGTGGCAGTACGAGCGCACCGACGATCCGGCCCTGCTGGAACTGGCCCGTGCCACCCTGGAATTCGTGCGCTATATGCAGGCTGAAGACGGAGCCTTTTACAACTTCGTCTACGACCGGCAAGGCACGATTAACAGGCAGGGAAGTACCAGCTACAAGAGCCTCGGCTGGTGGGCCATGCGCGGTCTGTGGGCGCTGGGGGAAGGCGTGCGCGTCTTTGACCGGGTTGACCCGGCCTACGCTGACGTGCTGGCAGAGGCTTACCGGCGAACCGAGACTGCGCTGGCAGCTACAGTGGGCGACGCCAGCGCAACGATCACTGTTCACGGCTTTGAGCTCCCCGCCTGGCTGCCCGGCGGAGAGGCCGATGTCTCGGCCATCGGCCTGCTGGGCCTGACCGCCTACTACCGCGCCCGCCCTAACCCGGAGACGGCGGCGATCATGACCGCGCTGGCCGACGGGATTGCCGCACTGCGCCTGGGCAATCATGCCACGTACCCCTTCGGGATGCACCCCGTGCGGGCCAACGCTCCCGGCTTCTGGCATGATTGGGGCGCGCACATGACCCACGTCCTGGTCGAGGCCGGGATGGCCCTCAACCGCCAGGACTGGATTGACTCGGCGGCGGCAGAAGCCGATTCGTTCCTGCTCCGCCACCTGGTATTAGAGCGCTTCCGCAACATCGGCGTGGTGCCCGACCGCCTGGGCCAGATCGCCTACGGGACGAATATGCTTGTTCAGGCGTACATGGCCCTCTACCGCGCCACCGGCGAACCGCGCTATGCCCGTTACGCCGGGCTGGCGGGAAGCTGGTATTTCGGCAACAACATGGCTGGGGTGCCGATGGTCGATCTCGCCACCGGGCGTGTGTTCGATGGGATCAACGGGCCGGTCGCCTGGCGCGTCAACCGCAACAGCGGCGCGGAATCGACCATCGAGGGCCTGATGAGCCTGATCGTCCTGGCTGATGAGCCGCTGGCGGTCGAGATGCTCGGCGCCCGCTCAGCCGGCGGCACGCCGAGCTACCGCCTGCTGGAAGCCGAGGATGGCCAGCGTGTGCTGGGCACGCCGGTGTACTATTCTGCCACGTGGACGGGCGAAGGCTATGTCAGCGCCGGGCGCTATGTCGGCCTGGGCGAAGGTCAGCGGATGCGCCTCCAGTTCGAGATCGACCAGGCAAGCGACTATCTGCTCTACGCAGCCCACCTGCACCAGGCCGCCAGCAGCACTGCCTTCACCATCCGGCTGACCGACTCGCCGCCGGTCATCGACGGCGATCTGGCTGACTGGCCGGATGATCTGCCCACCCTTGAGTCCAACACTCAGCGCCAGTTCCTGCGCGGAGCCGGGCTGTGGCAGGGCCCGGAGGTCGATAGCCATGCCGTGCGGCTGCTCTGGGATGCCAACCGCCTGTATATCGCGGCGACCGTGCGCGACCCGGTGCACGACCAGCCCTACACGCTCAGCACCGCCTGGCAGGGCGATACCCTGTGGCTCTACGTAACCGCCGCCCCGGACGCCCGTACGCTCTCCGCCAAATTCACCCTGGCCCAGACTCCGGACGGCCCGCAGGTCTGGGACTGGATTCACACACGTTTCCTGCGCGGCGCGGAACTGGCTTTCACCCCGCTGGAGGGCGGCTATATCTACGAGGCCAGCATCCCCTGGGAGTCGCTGGGCGTCACGCCACAGGCCGGCGGGCGCATCGGCTTTGAGGCCGGGCGCGGCATCGGCGGCAACTCTTTTATGGACCTCACCGGGCGTGACCCGGATGTGCCCGCTAACCTGCTGGCGCTTGTCCTGGCCACCCCGGAGCTGACCGCTGACAGTCTGGCAGCACCAGAGGTAACCCTCCGGGTGCGGCTTGACGACGGCGATCCGGTGCTGCTCCCCCAGACCATCTCACCCGACAGCGACTACTTCTGGCTTGACCTCGTCACTGCTGAACCAGTCTACCTGGAAGCCGGAACGCATACCCTGCGCTACGAGTACGCCGGTGAGGGCGGCTCCGCACAGAATCCAGGGCTGGCCAAAGTAGACGCTTTCTACCTGCAACCGGCTGTCCCCCGGCGGGTGTTCGCCCTGCCAGATGGGCGGCAATTTGAGCTGACCTACAACACGCTGACCGGCCAGAGCGCACTGGTTGAACTGGCCCCGTAACCGCTTGATCCACACGAAAGAGAGAGTGCCATGCGTCTGACCAGACACCCGCGCAGCCCACTGCTTTACCCCAACCCGCTTCACCAGTGGGAAGCGCTGAATGTCTTCAACCCATCGGTGATCTACCACAACGGCCTGTTTCATATGCACTACCGCGCCCAGGGCGTGGACTTCGTCTCGCGCATCGGTTACGCTGTCAGTGCCGATGGCCTGGAATGGAACCGGTTGGAAAAGCCGGTGCTGGCCCCACACCAGGACCGCGACGATTACCGCGGTGTGGAAGACCCCCGCGTCACGCCGCTGGACGGCGCTTTCTACATGACCTACACCGCATACGGGGCCAACAGCTATTTCCCCATGATCGCCCGCTCGGAGAACCTGATCACGTGGGAAGATGTCGGCCCGCTGGAGCGCGCCGAAAACAAGGATCATGTCCTCTTCCCGGAGAAAATCGGGGGCCGCTATGCCATCCTGCACCGCCGCCCCCCAAACATCTGGATCGCCTTCAGCGACGATCTGCGCACCTGGACCGATCATCGCGTGATCATGACCCCGCGCCCGGACAATGACTGGGATTCCGTGCGCATCGGTGCGAACGGCGTGCCGATCAAAACCGAACACGGCTGGCTGCTCTTTTACCACGGTTATCCCAGCCCGATCGTCTACCGCCAGTCGGTGGCCCTGCTTGACCTGGAAGACCCGTCGCGGGTCATCCACCGCCCACGCGGTTTCATCATGGAACCGCAGGAGACATGGGAAATCCGCGGCGACGTGCCCAACGTGATCTTCAGTTCTGCCGCCCTGGTCGTCGGCGATCAACTGTACTTCTACTATGGCGGTTCCGACCGGCTGATCGGGCTGGCCACAGCGCCCTTTGCTGAGGTGCTGGACTTTGCCAGGAACGGTTGATGATGGATACCCTCACTGGCATCGGGCTGGTTGGCGCGGGGGCCTTCGGGCAATTCTGTCTGAAGGCTTTCGCCGCCATGCCGGAAGTGCGGATCGTGGCCGTAGCCGACGTTGACAGTGCGCGGGCGCGGGAGCAAGCCGCCCTGTACGGGGCGCGAGCATATGGCAACCTGGCCGATCTGCTGGCCGACGCTGATGTGGCGATCGTGGCCCTCAACACGCCGCCTTACCTGCACCATACGCAAGGGTTGGCCATCCTGAGGGCAGGCAAACATCTCTTTTGCGAGAAACCCCTGGCGCTGACCGAGGCCGAAGCTGCGGCGCTGATCTGCGCCGCTGACGAGCACGGTGTCCTGCTCACAGTCGACTACGTCATGCGCCACAACCCGTTCTGGGCTGCCGTGGCAACCTTGCGCGAATCAGGCACACTGGGTGCGTTACGCCACATGGATCTGGCCAATCACGCCGCCGGGCTGGACCTGCCGGACGATCACTGGTTCTGGGCGCCCGAAAAGAGCGGCGGCATCTGGATCGAGCATGGCGTGCACTTCTTCGACGCTTTTGCCTGGGTAGCCGGGCAGCCGGGCGAGATCACGGCTTCCCAGGCCTTCGCCCGGCCCAGCGGTGCGATCGACCGCGTTGAGGCGCTAGCCCGCTACGGCGCGACCGCCGCCCACTTCTACCACGCCTTCGACCAGTCTGGCGCGACCGAGCAAACCACCGTAATGCTGACCTTTGAGCGCGGGTATGTGACCCTGCGGGAATGGGTGCCGACATCGCTGGAGTTACTGACGCCGGTTCCTCCCGCCGGGTGGCAGTCGCTCCTGCCGGGCGAGGTTACGCTGGCGCCGCACCCTAACGGTCGCTTCCATGCCATGGCCCGCGCGCCGGAAGGCAAATCCGCCGTCTACCGCGCCAGCATCCAGGCTGGCCTGCGTAATCTGGTCAGGGCCATCCAGGGTCAGGAACCATTGCGGGTCACCGGGCAGGAGGGCCTGGACAGCCTGGCGATGGCCTGCCGGGCGCAGGTGATGGCCGTCCAGCCAGCATGCTGAGCGCTGGTCTTCTACCACCATCCACCGCGACAATTTTTCCCCCAGGCGCTCGCTGTAAGGCGGCGCCTTTTGCTTTCCAGCGCCTCCTATTTGGGATCGTTGGTCATCCAATTTGAGCTAAAGTGCATGATGTATATCGAAAACGCCCATGATAGGATGCTACCAGGCAACCCGCACCAGGTTGCCGTTCGCCACCATTGCGGCCAGTTCCGCAGGATAAGGAGGCCTCCGGCATGAGCCAACAGGTACCGTCCGCTATATCCACATCCGTCTCCGCCAATGGTCAATTCAACCCCTTCGCCATGGCTCAGGCCCAGCTCGACGCAGCCGCGGAAATCCTGGGGCTTGACCCCCAGATTCACGCCCTCCTACGTGAACCCCTGCGTGAGATGCAGGTCAGCTTGCCCGTGCGCATGGATGATGGGACCGTCCGCGTCTTTAAAGCTTTTCGTGTTCAATACAACGACGCGCGCGGACCGACGAAAGGCGGGTTACGCTTCCATCCCAATGAGACCATCGATCTGGTTCGGGCGCTGGCCGCCTGGATGACCTGGAAATGCGCCGTCGTTGACATCCCGCTGGGGGGCGGCAAGGGCGGGATTGTCTGCAACACACGCGAACTTTCCGCCGGGGAGCTGGAGCGCCTCAGCCGGGCCTACATCCGCCAGGTCGGGCGCATCCTGGGGCCGGAGATGGATGTCCCCGCCCCGGACATGTACACCAACCCGCAGATCATGGCCTGGATGGCGGATGAATATTCCGTCCTGCAGGGCCACAACGATTTCGGTGTGATCACGGGCAAGCCGCTGGGACTGGGCGGCTCGAAAGTGCGCGAAGACGCTACCGCGCGCGGCGGTATGAGCTGCATCCGCGAGGCAGCCCGCCTGCTGGGCATGGATACCAGAGGCAAGACGATGGCCATTCAGGGCTTTGGCAACGCCGGGCAGTACGCCGCCCTGCTGGGCGAGGAACTGCTGGGGGTGAAGGTGGTAGCTGTCTCCGACTCAAAGGGTGGCATCTACGCGCCGGATGGCCTGCCAGCCAGCGCTGTGGTCGCTCACAAGCGGACGACCGAATCGGTGCGCGGTTTCCCCGGTGCGCAGCCGATCTCCAACCGGGAGTTGCTTGAGCTGGATGTCGACATCCTGGTTCCTGCCGCGCTGGAGAATCAGATCAACGCGCAGAACGCCCCCAACATCCGCGCCAAGATCTGCGCGGAACTGGCCAACGGGCCAACAACGCCTGAAGCCGATGACATCCTGTACAGGAACGGCGTCTACGTGATCCCCGACTTTCTCTGCAACGCCGGCGGTGTTACCGTGTCATACTTTGAGATGGTGCAAAACGCCTACAACTACTACTGGAACGCTGAGACGGTCAAACAGCGGCTGGACGAGAAGATGACAGCGGCCTTCCATGCCGTGCATGAAACCGCCCAGCGGCTGAAGGTGAACAACCGCATGGCTGCATACTGTGTGGCCGTTCAGCGGGTGGCGGAAGCCGTTCGCCTGCGCGGGTGGGCCTGAGCGGAAACACAGCGGCATCGGACACGCATCCCGATGCCGCTGTACAATGAAGGGCAGAGGTGCGCTCGCGGCATGCTCTGGAAGCCACTCACTGCCGCCGGACAGCCCGGCGCGCCCCCCTGAACGTCAGCAGGATCATTGAACAGGAGGCTGGGCGATGAGATATTTGCAGGGGATATCTGCTCTTGTGGTTGTCGGTCTGGTGTTGGCCCTGGCGGGCGGCGCACTTGCCCAGGGCGAAGCAGCGCGGGAATACGCCGTCACGCTGGAAGGCGAGATCGCCGGGATTGTGGTCGAACCAGCGGGCGAAGGCCCCTTCCCCACTGTGCTGATGCTGCATGGCTTTGCCAGCCAGAAAGATGAAGTTGGCGATATGTACAAGCGGCTGGCGGCGGCGCTGGCCGAACGCGGCATTGCCTCGCTGCGCATCGACTTCCGCGGCTGGGGCGAAAGCGGCGGCGGCATGGAAAACAGCACCGTCACCGGGATGGTAGAGGACGCAGCAACCGCCTATGCCTACCTGCTGGAGCAGCCGTTTGTCGATCCGGCGCGGATCGGCCTGGTCGGCTTCAGTCTGGGCGGGGCGGTATCGCTGGCTTCCGCCGGGCAAAACCCGTCGTGGTACAAGTCGGTCGCTATCTGGTCATGGGGCGGCAACCTGGCCGAGGAGATGCTCGACGGCTTCACGCAGGAGCAGCTTGACACCGCCGCCGCTGAAGGCAAGGTCACGGTTGATCTTGGCTGGCGGGAGGTGACGCTTGGCGCGGGCTTCTTCGAGAGTCTTTCCGCCCTGGATGTCGAGGCCGAATTCCTCAAGTACCCGAATGCCTTCTATGTGGTCGCTGGCACCGAGGACTTCTCCGGCGCGTATGTGGACTGGTTCATGGACAATGCGCAGGGCGAACTCAAGGCCGCATACCTGATCAAGGGCGCCGATCATATCTACGGCGTCCTGGGTGAGGACCAGACGATGGCTAACGCCGTGATCCGGACAACGGCTGACTGGTTCGTGATGTCGCTTGGCTAAGCTGCCTCTGCCCCTCCACTGACCGGACGACCGCTCAAAACATACAGCCAGCCCTGAACCGGCTGGCTGTTTTGCTGTTCGCAGACTGTCAGGCTACGCGGCAGTTATTCCAGCACGATCTGGCGCTGCACCTTCCCGGCGCGATCATGCCGGGCCGTGACCGTAACCACTGTACCCGGCGCGGCCCTGACCACCCACTCATGCTTGATCCGGGCATCCATATTGGCCGATCCCACCGCCCAGGGGGAAGCCAGCGCCTGGGTATAGGCGCGGCCTTCCAGTTGCCGCGTCTCCTCCCGTTCCCTGCCAACCGCCAGGGAAGCCCCCTCCGGCAGCGCGATCTCGAAGATCACGCCCCGAACCAGCTTCTTTTCCAGCGCCTTCTTAGTGATATAGGTCGGCAGCCAGCCGGTATTTTCCACTACCAGCGTGACGCGATACACCCCCTCGCTCAGCATGGTAGCCTTCAGCGCGTACAGCTCCAGCCGCGGCGAGAGCATCAGCTTCCAGATCAGCCACTCGGCAAAAGGCGCAATTTCCTTCTCCAGGAAGGCCGGCGGCGGGTTGCGCCAGCAGTATAGCGTGTTCCAGCCGCCCAGTTCGATTCGCCCCAGCTGGGGATGATCAAACGGATACCAGTCAATGTACCCTTTTCCTTCGAGAACGTTATCGTTCCAGGCCAGCATCTTGAGGTCGTCTTCCAGCGGATGCTCGCGGTACCAGTCGATAAACTTGTACTCCGTGATTCCCGCCTGCTGCTGCGGACTCCAGATCTCAACCGTCCAGGCGAAGATGCCACGCTCTTCGTAGCACCAGCCATCAAAGTCGCCGGTGATCACCTCTTTGGGATGGTACTTGAACTCGTGAAAGACGGAGGCATGCGGGTAACCGGTGATGCTCGTCCCCTTCTGGCCGATCTTCTGGTACGTCCACAGGTCCTCGGCGGGCATCTCGTCATCAGGGCGGGTGCCATATGGGCGCAGCAGCACACCGCTGTAGGTGTGAAAGGTGACCGCCCCGGTGAGGTTAGGATGCGATGCCACAAACGCCGTCAGGTTGCGCACCTCCGGTTCCGAGGTCGGGAAAGGTCCGGCCCCTGGTTGCTGAAACTCCGGTCGCCATTCCGAGGGGAAATTGCGGTTCAGGTCAAGTCCCTGTTTCTTGGGCGGCACACTGAACAGGTAGCCATCATAGTTTTTGATCGCGCCCTCAGGGAAAAGCCAGTAAAAGTCGCCTTCAACATCTTCCGGCTCGCGGCGCACCATCAGGCGCGGCTCATCCGGATGCACCTTCCAGGGGCCGTTAGGGTCCTTGATCCGCATCCAGAGCAGCCGGCCATCGCCATCGATATCCTTTTCCTCCAACCCTTCCAGAGCGTCCTCATTATACGGGTAAGGCCGCGTACTGGAACGGATCAGGCGCGGTTCGTCCGCCAGCATCCACTCCGCGCCATCCGGGTTCACGCGGGGGCACACATAGAAGGCCCGCGTATCCAGGCAGCGGGTGACGGTCTCCTCCCGGCCATAGCCCGTGGTCAGGCGCTCGATCAGGTACAGGCACGCACTAGAAGGTGACACTTCGGTGGCGTGGATATTGCCATCGACCCACAGCGCCGGTTTTTCCTCGGCAGGTCCGGTCTTAAAATTGGTGACAGTCGCCAGCCAGACATCCCGCCCTTCGTAACTCTTGCCCAGGCTTTCCAGCCTGACCAGATCGGGGAACTCCTCGGCGTAGGCGTGCAGGAGCGCCGTAAGCTCCTCATAGCGATAATAACGGTCGAACCTGACGGCAGGCATAAGTCATCCTTTCCAGTTAGCGCGGTCCCCGACAGAATCACGCCTGGCGAGCGGATCAGCTGTCGGGGATAACAACAACACAACAGCGAAGTCAGGACAGCGGCGATTGTACCAGAAGTCGCCGCGCCGAGGGGCAGTGCCTGAATCGACAGCGCCCTGATAGCACGGAGCACACCAGGGCGCTGTCGGGGGTATCTGTAACCGGGAGCTACTGCGCCGGTCGGGTATCGTCACGTAACCCGATCATGTACTGGACGATCTCCTCCGGATCGGTTTCTGCGGTCCGCTTCTCGGCTACCTTGCGGCCTCGATGCAGCACTACAATGCGATCCGAGACGGCAAACACATCGTGCATGGTGTGACTGATCAGGATGACGGGCACGCCCTGGTCGCGCAGTGTGCGGATCAGGTCGAGCACCTTGCGCTGCTCAGTGACGCCCAGGTTGTTCGTCGGCTCATCCATGATCATCAGCCGGGCGTTCCAGAAAATCGCGCGGGCAATGGCGACTGCCTGCCGCTGCCCGCCGGAGAGATTCTCGATCTTCTGCATCATGGCCGGGATACGGATATCCAGCTGGTCGAGCACCCGCTGCGATTCGCTGAGCATCCGCTTCTCATCCAGCGTGCGCACCAGCCCGCCCAGGTAGTTCCGCTTGACCTCGCGCCCCAGGAAGATGTTGGCGCTCACGCTCAGGTTGCCTGCCAGCGCCAGGTCCTGGTAGATCGTCTCAATCCCCATATCACGGGCGTCAGAGGGGCGGGAGATGTGGACCGGCCGCCCGTCAAAATAGATCTGGCCCTCATCGGCCTGGTAGACGCCGGAGACGATCTTGATCAGCGTGGATTTCCCGGCGCCGTTATCCCCCACCAGCCCGATCACCTCGCCGGGGAACACATCCATGCTGACATGATCTACCGCGGTCAAACCGCCAAAGCGCTTGACAATATCCCGTACAGCCAGCAACGGTTCCATGGTGCTATCCCGCCTCCGCACGACCGATGATCAGGTCACGGCTCTGGTCAATGAGCACGGCCAGAATGACAATTACGCCCACCACAATGTACTGCCAGTAGGGCTGCACATTGAGCATGACCAGCCCGGTCTGTAGCACGGCGATGATCAGGGCGCCGATCACCGTCCCGCTGATGCGCCCCTCCCCGCCGAACATACTCACCCCGCCAATCACTACCGCTGCAATCGACGAGAGCAACAGTGTCTCCCCGGCAATGGCCGACCCACCATTGAAACGGGTCGTATGCAGGAAACCAGCTACGCCGGTCGTCAGGCCAGACAGCATGTACAGCAGGATGGTGTGACGATCCACCCGCACCCCGGCGCGGATGGCCGACTCGCGGTTGCCGCCGATGGCGTAAGTGTGCCGCCCGAACTGCGTCAGGTGCAAGAGGTACATCGTCACAAAAACCAGAATGGCGGTGACCACCACGGGCCAGGGGAAGATCCGCTCCAGTACGCGCAACTGTTCAGTGGCGACCTCCGGCCGCTGCAGAAAAAAGAGACCTCCGCTCCCTCCTGGCATCCAGTACATCAGCGCCTCATTGCCAAAGTCGCGGACAATCCGCGGCTGGCCCCCGACGACATTCGCCCCGGAGAGCAAAAAGCCAATGCCACGGGCGATGAAAGACATGCCCAGTGTCACAATGAACGGCGGAACGCGCAGCTTGGCAATGACCAGGCCGTTGGCCAGGCCGGTAAGCACCGCCACGCTGACCGCCAGGACAAACCCGATAATCAGCATGATCGGCTCGGAAACGCCGCCGGCAGCTGCCAGATCGCGCATGGCCATCGCCGCCACGACCGACGAGAGTCCCATCACCCAGCCCACCGACAGGTCGATGCCACCGGCGATGATGACAAACGTCTGGCCGAGGCCCATCAGCAAGATAGGGGTAATCGCCACCAGGATGTTCTGCGAGTTGCGCAGAGAGAGGAAGTTCACACCCTGTGAAGTGCTCGCTGAGATCGTAAAGAACACGATCAGCAGCGCCAGGAAAACCCACCCCCAGACCCGGCTCAACAGCAGGATGGCCCGCTGCTGGCTGGATAGCCGCTTGCCCCCTACCGGCTGGGAAGTGGCGCCAGTCTGACTGTCCACCGCCATTGGCTTTCTCTCCTTAAGCTACGGGACGTTACAGCAGGGCATGAGGGCGCCCAGGGGAGCGCCCTCATGCACAACACAACCCTATGCGTTTACGGGACCTGATAGATGAAGCGCGCCACCTCAGGATCGTCGACGTTCTCCGCGGTGATGACCGCGTAACCGGTGGTGACGCGATGCGGCAGGCTGGTCACGCCGCGCCAGTCGGCCATGGCAAAGGTGACAGCCAGGTAACCCATGTCAAAGGGCTTCTGGGCGATCACCAGCGTCACGACGCCTTCGCGGAGTTGCTCGATGGCGAACTGGGTCGCATCGAAGGCGATAACCTGAACCTGCCCGCCCAGCCCGGCGCTGATCACGGCGTTACCGGCGCCCTGAGCGCTGAACACGTTCACGCCAAAGATACCGGCCAGATCGGGTTCGCGCTGCAGGACCGCAGCGGTCTGCTCAGCGGCAGTATTGGCGTCATCCAGGTTGTAATCCATACCGACCAGTTGCATGCCCGGATAGGCAGAGATACCCTCGATGAAGCCCTGGCCACGCTGTTCGGTGGTGCTCACGCCCACGTTCGTGTTCTGAACGTAGACCTTGCCCTGGCCGCCCAGCACATCGGCCAGCGCCTGGGCCGCGATCCGGCCGCCTTCCACGTTATCCGAGCCGATGTACGACAGCGGGAAGGTCACCGGGCCATTGACATAATCGCCATCGCCCAGGAACGTATCGACGGTGATCACCTTGATGCCAGCGTCAACAGCCGCCTGCAGCGGGGCGATCATCTGTTCCTTGTCGGTCGGCGCAATGATGAGGTAATCCAGGTCACCACGGGCAACCATCGCGTCCAGGATCGGCGTCTGCTCGGAAGGCCCCCAGTCCTGCGGGAACTGCGTAACCACTTCCAGACCGAAGTCGGCAACCGCCTGGTTGACACCCAGTTCCATCACCTCATAGAAGGGGTCTACCACACCTGGCAGGAAGCCGATCTTGGGCAGGTCAGACTGGGCGGTCGTCGGCGCAAGGGCCAGCGCCAGCATGGCGATGACCATCAGAATCGAGAACTTCTTCATAACCTGTTTCTCCTTCTCCTCATGACATACTGGAAGCAAATAGACTTCAATTGGACGCTGAGAACTGTATGTAAAGCCTGCTTCTTTCCGTTGCCCCGAGCTCACCCCCTTTCTTTCGCCCTGCATCCCCTTCCCCGGCGGCAACCTGCGACGCCAGATCACTGGCAACACAACCCCCGCCAGGCGGAGGCCGCAGGGTTGCTATGATGGTTAATCACGCACAGGCTTGTATCACTTGCCTATATCGTACACCAAATTTGCACAGAGCACATACCCCTGCAAACGACTGCTGGCAACAAATACCAGGAGTGGATAATATGGCGGCCCAGCGATGCGCCCCGGCAGCATATGCTGGCTCGCCGCATCGATCCGGTTTGCTCCGGCCAGCGCACCGTCTGGCCCGTACAGGGAGGCATCTATGCCAGTCGAGCACCCCGCTCTGTGTAACCTTAACCCTCTTCTGGCAGCAGCAGAGCGTGGCGGTTACGCCGTTGGTGCGTTCTCACCGCGTTACACGGCCATGATCCAGCCTGTGCTGCAGGCAGGACAGGCCCTTAACTCCCCCCTCATCGTGCAGATTTCCCAGCGCGAATTAACCCGCGCCCAGATCACACCGGCCCGCTTCGCCAGCGCCTTCTATACCGAGATGCAAACCGGGCAGATCACAGTGCCCGTTGCCCTGCACCTGGACCACACCCGCGAACTCTCCATCATCGAGGAGGCTATCGCCGCTGGTTTCACCTCTGTCATGATCGACGCCTCCGAGAGACCTTTCGCCGAAAACATTGCTATCACCCGGCAGGTTGTGGCCTACGCTCACCGGCACGGCGTGTCCGTGGAAGCCGAACTGGGGCGGATTACGACCACCGATTACGTGGAGACGGAAGACGACGCCGAGATGTTCACCGATCCGGAAGAGGCCGGCGTTTTTGTCGCCGAAACAGGCGTCGACGCTCTGGCGGTCTCGGTGGGCACAGCGCACGGCGTCTATGTCGTCCGCCAGCCGCGCATTGACTACAACCGGCTGCAGGCCATCCGGGCCAGGACAGCAGTGCACCTCGTCCTGCACGGCGGCTCAGGCGTGCCCGCCGCCATGGTCGAGCAGGCCATCAGCCTGCCGGGCGGTGGCGTGAGCAAGGTCAACATCGCCACCGAGCTGGAACTGGCCGCCCTGGGCGCTCTGGGCCGCAGCCACTACCTGCTGGATACCGAGATGAGCGCGCTCCCGGTGGAAGCCCTGCTCGCCGCCCGCCAGGCGGTCAGCGGTGTCGTGCAGGACAAAATCCAGAACTTCCTGCACAGTAGCGGAAAAGCTGGCAAGGTGAAGTCATGAGCGACGATCTTCTGCATACCCTGGTAACCCGTTACCCGGAACTGGCCGCCTGCCTGGCTGACATCCAGGCCGCCTTTGACCTGTTGCGAGCCACCTTCCAGCGGGGCGGCAAAGTCCTGGTTTGCGGCAACGGCGGCAGCGCCGCCGACAGCGAGCACATCGTGGGCGAGTTGATGAAAGGCTATCGCCTGCCCCGCCCGCTGCCGGACGCAACCCGCCGCCGAATTCTGGAAGCCTGGCCGGCAGAGGGCGCTTACCTGGCCGATCACCTGCAGGGCGCGCTGCCCGCCATTTCGCTGGTCAGCCAGAGCGCCCTGCTTTCCGCTTTTGCCAACGATGTGGCCGCCGACATGGTTTACGCCCAGCAGGTTTATGGCTACGGGCGGCCCGGCGACACGTTGATCGCGATCAGCACCTCCGGCAACGCCGCCAACGTCCTGCATGCCGTGCAGGTTGGCCGGGCGCTCGGCCTGAGCGCCATCGGCCTGACCGGGCGAGATGGCGGTCGCCTGAAAGCTGTGTGCGATATCACCATCCGTGTTCCTGCTGATAGCACACCGGCCATCCAGGAACGCCACCTGCCGATCTACCACACCCTGTGCGCGCTGCTGGAGGAGGCTTTCTTCGCATGACTGCACTGCTGGCAGGCGTCGATATCGGCGGCACCAAGTGCGCTATTGTCCTGGGCCGCCCCACCGGCGACGAGATCGCCATCCTCGCCAAGACGCGCTTCCCCACTCCGCCCACCTTTGCCCAGACCCTGGAGCAGATCATGGCCAGCCTGGAAGCGCTGCTGGCGCGGCATCCACGCGACACACTGGCTGCCATTGGCGTCAGTTGTGGCGGACCGCTGGATAGCCGGGCCGGGCTGGTGCTTTCCCCGCCAAACCTGCCGGGCTGGGATCGCGTGGATGTGATCGGGCCATTGCAGGCGCGTTTTGGCGTGCCCGCGACCCTGCAAAATGATGCCAATGCCTGCGCTCTGGCTGAATGGAAGTGGGGCGCCGGGCGCGGCTACCGCAATATTATCTTCCTGACCTTTGGCACTGGCATGGGCGCCGGACTGATCCTCGATGGACGGCTGTATTCCGGCACCAACGATCTGGCGGGTGAGGTCGGCCACATCCGCCTGGCCCCCGATGGGCCGATCGGCTATGGCAAAGCCGGATCGTTCGAAGGTTTTTGCAGCGGCGGCGGGATCGCCCATCTGGCCCGGACGCTGGCGGAACAACGCCTGGCCGCCGGCTGCCCGCCTGCTTACTGCCCCACCCCGGCGGAACTGCCCCGGATCACCGCTGAGACGATCGGAACAGCCGCGCAGCAGGGCGATCCCACCGCCCTGGAGGTCTACCGCATCGCCGGTCAGGCGCTGGGGCGCGGGTTAGCCGTGCTGGTGGATATCCTCAATCCGGAACGGATCATCATCGGCAGCATTTTTGGCCGCCAGCGTTCGCTGCTGGAACCACCCGCGCTGGAGACTCTGCGGGCGGAAGCGCTCCCGGGGGCGCTGGCCGTCTGCGCGATCGTCCCCGCCGGGCTGGGCGAACAGGTTGGCGATTACGCCAGTCTGGCGATCGCTTCCGAAGCGCAAGCCTCACCCTCACATTAAGCCTTCCCTTCCCGCTGATACGCCCGCGACCGGGATACTGGCGCGGGCGCATCGTTTTTTTTCACGGTACGGAAACTTTTGTTGACGACGTTCGAAAGCGGATGCTAAGGTGATAATTGCAGAAGCGTTTTCTGCCTGGTGGAAAGAACGCCTATGACCAAGCAAGTTGCCGCCGTCCAGAAGGCCTTCACACTGCTCGAACTGCTGGGCCAGGCTGAGCGTGGACTGGGCATCTCCGAGCTGGCCGAATCCAGCGGCTTGCCGCTGGGAACGACGCACCGCCTGCTGCACACGTTGATCGCGCTGGGGTACATCGAACAGGACCCCGATACGCGCAAGTACACGCTGGGGCTGCGTTTCCTGCAGTTGCGCGGCCAGGTCATCGGACGGCTCAATCTGGCTGCCCTGGCCATGCCGCATCTGAAACTGCTGATGCACCGTGTCAACGAAACCGTACACCTGGCCGTCCTGAATGATGGCGAAGTGGTCTACGTCGATCGGGTGGAGGGCCTGCAAACGCAGGGGATGTTCACCCAGATCGGCAAGCGCGGCCCCATTCACTGCACCGCGCTGGGCAAGGTGCTGGCCGCCTTTTCGCCGGAAGAAGTCTGGCGCGAGGCCATTGCCAAACACGGCATGCCCCGGCGCACCCCGGCCACCATCGTTGACCCGGAAGCCTTTGCCGCCGAACTGCAGAAGGTACGGGAACAGGGTTACGCCATCGACAACGTGGAATCGGAGCCGGGCGTGCGCTGTGTGGCCGCGCCCATCCGCGACTACAGTGGGCGTGTCATTGCCGCCGTCAGCATCTCCGGGCCAGCAGCGCGGATGAGGCCAGCCCGTGACCAGGAACTCAGCATCGCCGTCAGACGCACGGCACATGCTATCTCCGAACGACTCGGTTACTCCGGCAGCTAGCCCGACTGGCCATATGGCCCGCTAGCAGGCCGTCTGTACCACAGACTGGAAAGGAGGTGAGTCACCAGAGCACAACCCTCAGGCTTCTGTGCCCTGTTCTATGCAGGCGCGGGAGGCGCCCGGCGTACTTACCCGCGCAGGCTCGATTGCCAGGAGTGTATCCTCAAGCAAAGAGAGGCAGACAATGAGCGGACAAAAGAAGTTGTGGTGGACCCTGCTGGCGATGGCGATGATCCTGTCGTTCTCCACGGCGACAGCCAGCGCTCAGGGAGGCGGCACCCTGATCGGCGGATTTGATGTCGGCCCTGGCGGCCTGCCGCAGACCGTACCGTGGGTTCAGACAGCGGGTAACACATGGCTGAGCAAGATCTGGAGTCCACTGGTGAGCTATAACGAGGACGTCAGCGGCCTGGCTCCTCAGCTGGCTGTGGCCTGGGAGGCGAACGAGGACAATACCATCTGGACGTTCACCCTGCGCGAGGGCGTGGTATGGCACGATGGCGAGCCATTCACCGCCAAAGACGTCAAGTTCACCTTCGACTTTGTGCTCTCCCCCGGCTCCACCTTCTCCGGGCCGCCCCAGGCTGCGGCGCTCACCATCCTCGGCGCGCGGGCCTATAATGCCGGGGAAGCGGCGGAGCTGGCTGGCGTGCGGGTCGTAGACGATCTGACCGTCGAGTTTGAACTGGAAGCTCCCAACCCGCGCTTCCCCTTCAAGCTGGTCGACTCTTACATCCTGCCAGCCCATGCCGTCAATTTCGCGCCATCAGAGATCGCCACTACTGACTGGTGGTTCACCAATCCAGTTGGCACCGGCCCATTCATGCATGAGGAGTTTGTGCGGGATCAGTTCTGGGCTGTTGTGCCCAACCCCAATTACTGGAACGGCGCGCCCAGGCTGGACCGCCTGATCAACCGCTACTTCGAGGATGAAACCGCCGCCATCCTGGCGCTGGAAGCTGGCGAGATTCACTTCACCTATGCCAGTGGCGATGTCGCCCTGCAACTGGGCGAGAAGGGCTATACGCTGCATCAAGGCCCCTCCGGCGTGACCAACTACTTCATCTTCAACTACCGCAACCCGGTATTCCAGGACGTGCGCGTGCGGCAGGCTTTCCTTTACGCCATCGACCGCCAGGCCATTGCCGAGGTGATCCTGGGCGGCACAGCGCAGGTTGTGCCCTGCCTTGGCGCTTTCCCCAACATGTGGCCGGCGGAATACAACGACTACGCCTACAACCCTGACCTGGCCCGCCAGCTTCTGGCTGAAGCAGGCTGGCAGCAAACTGAACCGATCGAGCTGGTCACCTACTATAGCAGCCAGTTTCACATGGATGCGATGGCCGCCCAGCAGCAATACCTGGCCGATGTGGGCATTAATGTCGTGCCGCGGGTGGATGCTGACGGCTACAACGCTTACTTCTACACAGGCGAAGGCTGGCAGATTTCCTACCGTGGGCTGGGCAATAACCCCGGCAACTATCCCTTCCAGTTCTATGAGACCGGCGGCTATCCTAACGCGGTCGGCGACACCGGCACGTTGATGGGCCAGTCCTTCCCGGAGCTTGACGCGCTGATCGCCGCAGCCCGCCAGGAAGCCGACCCCGATCGTTACACCGAACTCCTGCAGGAAATCTGCGCCTTCCAGAACGAAAACGCCATCGAAGCCTACATGTGGACCGCCCTGCGCTTTGGAGTCGCCTCGACCGATCTGGTGGACTTCTACTGGTTCCCCGCTCCCGGCGGCGGCCCGTATGAAGATCATCCAGAACTGTGGGCGGTAGCGGAATAACGGCTTGCTCCTGAGATAGGCGATAATGGGGGTGGAGGCCGGGGTGGCCTGGCTTCCACCCGCATCGTAAGGCATAGCGACGAGGGCGGACACAGATGTTCAAGTATCTGATCCGACGCATCGTGGTTAGCATCCCGGTGCTGATCAGCGTCACCATCATCATCTTCGCGCTGATCGAACTGGCGCCCGGTGATGTGGCGGACAACTTCATCAACCCGGAAATCGGCTATTCCGCCGAAACCCTGGAGGCTATCCGCGAGCGATTCGGGCTGGGCCAGCCGGCCCCGGTGCGTTACCTCAAGTGGCTGGGCAACGCCGTACAGGGCGACTTTGGCCTGACCTACGTCTCCGGCGAGCCGGTGCTGGCGGCCATCGGTCGCCGGCTGGGCAACACCCTGTTGCTGATGAGCACCGCCTTGCTGGTCGGCACGATCATTGGCGTGAGCCTGGGTGTCTTCACGGCGCTGCGACAATACTCATTCTGGGACCTTGCCCTGACGACTCTCTCCTTTGTAGGCATCTCCATGCCCGCCTTCATCACCGGCATCCTAGGGATGTACCTGTTCGCCATCGAGTGGAAGATTTTCCCTTCCGGCGGGATGCGCCCTGTGCAGCGCGATCCGACGGTGTGGGATACCCTGCACCATCTGATCCTGCCGGCGGGCATCCTCAGCCTGGCGTATATCGCCACGTTCATGCGCTACACGCGCTTCAGCATGTTAGAGGTGCTGCATACCGACTATGTGCGAACAGCCAGGGGCAAAGGGCTGCGCGAGCGCGTCGTAATCTGGCGGCATACCCTGCCAAACGCCCTGCTGCCGGTGATCACGGTGATCGGGCTGAGCCTGCCCAGTCTGGTTGTTGGCGCGGTTTTCATCGAGACCATCTTTAGCTGGCCTGGCATGGGCACCATGTATCTGGACGCCGTGAATTCCAAAGATGTGCCCCTGATCATGGGCATGAACACGGTGATCGCCATCGTTGTGCTCACGGCCAACCTGCTGACCGACCTGGCGTATGGCATGATCGATCCGAGGATCCGCTATGACTAGCCAGCCCGCCACTCCAACCCACACACCGGACAGGTCAACGGCCGTGGTTGAACTGACCGGTTCGCGCGCCCGCCCGGAATCGCTGACCCGGCGGACATTGCGGCGCTTCCTGCGCAATCGGCTGGCCATCGTGGGGGTGGCCGGCCTGGCGACCATGATTCTGCTGGTCGTCTTCGCCGCCCAGATCGAGCGCTATCCCTATGAGCAGATGGACCTGCGGGCAGCCAAGTCGCCACCCAGCGCCGCGCACTGGTTCGGCACGGATCGCACCGGACGCGACATCTGGAGCCGCACCATTCATGGCGGGCGAGTCTCGCTCAGTGTGGCCGCCGCGGCCACCCTGCTCTCCACCGTCATCGGTGTGACGCTAGGAGCAACAGCCGGTTACTACGGCGGCAAGGCGGACTGGATCATCAGCCGCTTCACCGATATCGTCCTCACCCTGCCGCCGATAGTGATCATGCTGACCCTGGCCTCGTTTCTGCCACGTTCGCTGTTAACGCTGATCGCCGTCATCGGCGGGCTGAGCTGGCCGGGGACGGTCCGGCTGGTCAGGGGACAGTTCCTCTCCCTGCGGGAGCAGGAGTTTGTCACCGCGGCGCGCTGCCTGGGGCTGAGTCACCGGCGGATCATCTTCGTGCACATCATGCCGAATGTGATCGCACCGCTGGTGGCCATGGTCAGCTTCACCGTCGGCAACGCCATCCTGACCGAGGCAGGGTTGAGCTTTCTGGGGCTGGGGGTCGCCCCGCCCACGCCCAGTTGGGGCAATATGCTGGAAGCAGCCCGCAACCTGCAGATCCTGCGCGAACTGCCCTGGATGTGGATTCCACCGTCGATATTCACCGTGCTGACGGTACTATTCGTGAACTTCATCGGCGATGGCCTGCGCGACGCCGCCGACCCCACCATGGTGCTGTAGCGTGTGGGAAAACCGCGCTTTATACCCTTGACATGGCCATTCTCTCAGGAAGGTGTCCTCGTATGCGCACATTCAGCGGGGTGATGCCGGCGCTGGTCACCCCTTTCACCCCGGATGATAAGCCTGACCTCCACGTGCTGCGCGCACTGGTGGAGTATCACCTCAGCAAAGGTGTCAATGGCTTTTACCTGTGCGGTTCCACCGGCGAAGGCCTTGCGCTTACAGTTGCCGAACGCCAGGCGATCACCGGGACCGTACTGGAACAGGTTGCCGGACGCGTCCCCGTTCTGGTGCATGTGGGCGCGCTGGCCCTCCACGACGCGATAACGCTGGCCATCCATGCCCGCGAACAGGGCGCGGCAGCCATCAGCAGCATCCTGCCCGCCAATTACACGACGCTCGACAGTCTGCGAGCTTACTTCGAACGGCTGGCGGAGGCAGTCCCGGACCTGCCCCTGCTGCCCTACCTGATCCACCCGCAGATCGCCCCGCTGCAGCTTATGGAGGCACTGCTGCCGATTCCCGGTATCGGCGGGACCAAGTACACCGGCCCGGATATGTACGAGATGGGGCAGATCATCCAGATGGGGCAGGGCCGCCCATGGACGGTATTCTCCGGCATGGACGAGCAATGCGTCTATGCGGCCATGATGGGCGCCAATGGCTGCATTGGCTCCACCATTAACCTGATGCCGGGGGCTTACCTGCGGCTCAAAGCGCTGGTTGCCGGGGGGCGACTGGCCGAAGCGCACGATCTGCAACTGCGCATCAACCGGGTGACAACCGTCTTGATCCGGTACGGCGTCCTGGCGGCGCTCAAGTACGCCCTCGGCCTGCTCGGTTTCGATTGCGGCCAGCCGCGCCTGCCCAGCTCATCCCTGCCCGCCGCGCAACAACCAGCGCTCAGGGCCGCGCTGGAACAGCAGGACTTCATGGCTCTGGTACACCTGACTGCCCCGGAACCAACCACCGGAACTCCGGCATAGGTTTGTGACAGCATCCAGGGGCGCTGGATGTGCCACCCGCGCCCCTGAAGGGCTTGCGTCCGCGCTAAGGCTGGCCCGGTGCTGCGCCAGGAGATGACAACTGAACACGCCGGGAGCGCTTGGACTACCAGCCGGTATACGCTATGATGGTGTCAGTCAGGTCCGCCCCTCAATAAGATCAGCTTTCCGGAAGTACCCTGCCTGACCGGTTAGCGCCTGGATTGCCCCCTTGATAAGATGCCATGACCATGACCAAAAGAACTCGCGGCGAGCAGGAGGCTGAAATCACCAGCGCCATCATCAAGCTGGAAAAAGAGTTTCTGGGGCGCGGGCCTCATGAAGCCCGGACATTCTTCGTCGACGACATGATCGTGATCCGCTTGCGGGGCATCCTGACCCCGGCTGAGATCAGGCTGGCGACAACTCCGGACGGGATCGAACTGGTCAAGCGGACACGACAGCAACTCATGGAAAGCGCGCGCGACCAGCTTGAGGGGATTGTCCGACAGGTGATCGGGGGGCGCCTGGTCTGCATGCACACCGACATCAGCATCCGTGCTGACGAGCGCGTCATCATCCTGACGGTAGACGCCCCTCTCGACCGCAAACCTGTATGAGGGCGGTTGGGCGGTTGCGTTCCCGCCGCCAGGTTTGACGACAGCTTTTCTCCGCTTTCTTATCCGATTCTTATGCCAGCGGGCTTTAACCAGCATGCCGGGCATGGTACAATTTGTTTTAGAAAACAGTACGTGCGGCAGACAGGGCAAAAGGCAGGCTCAGTATTCCCGCTGAGCAGGCCGGTTGCAGGGTAGGCCGACGCCAGACCCGCCCTTGGAGGGCGAGCTTGACGTCGGCCTTTTCATTTGCCCTGCCGCCAGTAGAACGGTCAGTAGAGGAGACACTCATCATGAAGGCTGAGCAGATCATGACCAGGGAGGTCATCGCGGTCGATCAAGATGCCACGGTGGAGGAAGTCGCCAGGATTCTGATCACCAGGCAGATCAATGCGGTGCCGGTCGTCAACGCCCAGCAGGAAGTTGTGGGCATGGTCAGCCTCAACGAGCTTTTCCCCAAGCTCAAGGATATGCGCTTTTCCGAAACGCGGATGGCTCACCTGTTCAATACCCTGGTGAACATCTCCGACCTGCCCGATTTCTACTGGAAGACGCGCCACCTGCCCGTCAAAGAGGTCATGACCCGTGACATGGAGCTGGTGCAGGTGGATGATGAGATGGAACGCATCGCCGCGCTGATGGCCTATCATAACTACCACTCATTGCCCGTTGTCCGGGGCAAGCAACTGGTTGGCATCATCTCCCGCTCGGACCTGATCCGGGTGGCCATGAAGGTGGATAAGTCATGACCGATATGGCAGCGATTCTCACCAGGAGCCTGCGCCGGACGGGCAGCGTCTGGCCCGCCATCCTGCCACTGACCCTGACCGCGCTCTTCCTGAGCATGCTGGCCCCCATCAGCCAGGGTGAAACCCTGACGGCCAGCTACCCCTGGGTGGAGAGTCTGGGGGTTAGACTGGCCTTCCGCATCGATGGGCTGGCCCTGCTCTTCGCCTTGATCATCAGCGGCATCGGTGTGCTTGTGGTGACTTATGCCAGCGGTTACCTGGCCGGAGACGAGAATCTCAACCGCTTCTACGTCATTGTGCTCCTGTTCATGGTGGCGATGCTGGGCGTAGTGACTGCCGACAACCTGATCATACTGTTTATTTTCTGGGAACTGACCAGCATTACATCCTACCTGTTAATCGGCTACAACCACGCCAAGGCCGATTCGCGGCAGGCGGCCCTGCAGGCCTTGCTGGTTACCGGCGGGGGCGGTCTGGCGTTGCTGGCTGGCCTGATCCTGCTCGGTATCGCCGGGGGCAGTCTGGAGCTATCTGCCCTGCTCAGGGAGGGGGACGCGCTGCGCGCCCATGCCCTTTACGCCCCGGCGCTGATCCTGATCCTGGTGGGCGCATTCACCAAGTCGGCGCAGTTTCCCTTTCATTTCTGGTTACCGGGAGCCATGGCCGCTCCGACGCCGGTCAGCGCTTACCTTCACTCAGCAACCATGGTCAAGGCCGGGGTTTACCTGCTGGCCCGGCTCAGCCCGGCGCTAGGCGGGACTGCGCTCTGGCAGACGGCTCTGATCGGGATCGGCGCGATCACCATGCTGGCCGGCGCTTTTGTGGCCCTGCAACACCGTGATCTCAAGCGCATCCTGGCCTATTCGACCGTCAGTGCGCTGGGGACTCTGGTCTTCCTGCTGGGCATCGGGACGCCGCTGGCGGTCAAGGGCGCGCTGGTGTTCCTGCTGGCTCACGCGCTGTACAAAGGCGCGCTCTTCATGGTCGCCGGGGCAATTGATCATGAGACCGGCACGCGGGACATCACCCGGCTGGGCGGCCTGAGCCGGGCGATGCCGATCAGTGCCCTGGCCGGGGCGCTCGCTGCCCTGTCGATGGCCGGACTGCCGCCATTCCTGGGCTTCCTGGGCAAAGAGATCGTCTACGATTCGACGCTGGGCACCTCGCTGCCGATACTGGCGACCGGTGTGGCGCTGGCGACGAACATCCTGACGGTGGCTGCGGCAGGGCTGGCAGTTTTCAAACCGTTCTTTGCTGCCCGGCCAGCGGTGACCCCACCGTCACCCCATGAGGGTCCCTGGCCGCTGTGGCTTGGCCCGCTGACGCTGGCAGCCCTGAGCGTGACGCTGGGGCTGCTGGCCGGACCGGTGGGAGATCGTCTGATTACGCCAGCGCTCTCAGCCGTCCTCGGCGGACCGGCAACGGCCAAACTGGCCCTGTGGCATGGCCTCAACCTGGTACTCTTGCTCAGCGTGATCACGCTGGTCGCTGGCGCCGGGCTGTACTTCCGCCGGGAACGGCTGGCCCTGCCTGTGACCCTGGCCGCATGGGTGGAGCGATTCGGTCCAGCGGCCAACTATGAGCGCAGCCTGCGCGGTCTGCTGGCGCTGGCTAGCGCCCAGACCCGTGTGTTGCAGCATGGCTACCTCCGCTACTACCTGCTGGTGATCGTGGGAGCAACCGCCCTGCTGGTCGGCGGGGCCTGGCTGCACAGTGCACCGGGGATAGTCACGCCAGCCGACTCCACGCTGTATATCCACGAAGCCCTGCTGGCGACCGTGATTCTGCTGGCGACCTGGATGGTGATACGCGCCACTTCCCGTCTGGCAGCCATCGCCGCGCTGGGTGTGGTGGGCTTTGGCGTGTCGATGATCTACCTGCTCTTCAGCGCACCGGACCTGGCTATGACCCAGGCCGCCGTGGAGACCCTGACAGTCATTCTGTTCGTGCTGGTACTCTACCGCCTGCCGCGCTACATGGGCATCTCCAAGCGCAGCAGCCGCCTGCGCGACGCAGCAATCTCGCTGGCGATGGGTGGCCTGATGACCATTTTGGCCCTGGTGGCGATTGGCTCCCCAACGACATCGCGGCTGGCGGGCTTCTTTGCAGAAAACAGCTTTGACCTGGCCAAAGGGCGCAACATCGTCAATGTGATCCTGGTCGACTTCCGGGCGATCGATACGCTGGGTGAAATCACGGTGCTCGCCGTTGCTGCGCTGGGCGTGTACGCCCTGCTGAAGCTGCGGGCCGCTGAAGACGAGCCTTCCGAATAATCATGCGGACTGTCTGACGCCAGGGATTGAGTTTTAGGAGGTACTGCAAAATGGAACGGACGATCACACTGTTACGCCTGTGGAATATCCCGATTGGGGTGCATCCTAGCTGGTTTTTGATCTTCGGCCTGGTGACCTGGTCGCTGGCGACAGGCTACTTCCCGGCGGAGTACCCTCAACTCAGCCTCCAGGCCCACTGGGCACTTGGCTTGCTGACCAGCCTGCTGTTCTTCGGCTCAGTGCTGGTGCACGAGCTGGCCCATGCGCTGGTGGCCCTGCGCAACGGCGTGCCCGTACAGCAGATCACGCTGTTCATCTTCGGCGGTGCAGCATACATCAGCGAGGAGCCTACCAAGCCGGGTGTGGAATTCCGCATCGCCATCGCCGGACCGTTAGCCAGTTTTGCCCTGGCGGGCGCCTTTGAACTGCTCTTTCTGATCGATCACGCCATCCCGCTGCTGGCCGCGCCCAGCGTGTGGCTGGCCCGGATCAACCTGATCCTGGCGCTGTTCAACCTGATCCCTGGTTTCCCGCTGGATGGCGGCAGGATGCTACGTGCGGCGATCTGGCACTGGACCGGCAGCTTTCAGCGCGCTACCCTGATCGCTTCAGGAATTGGCCAGGTCGTGGCGCTAGGCTTCAGCGCCTGGGGCATCTTCACACTGCTTACCGGCAGCATCTTCAATGGCCTGTGGCTGATCTTTATCGGCTGGTTCCTGCAGAATGCCATTGCCGCGAATTACGCCCAGACCAGCACGCGGTACCTCCTGCATGATGTGCGCGTAGCGCAGGCAATGAATACCGGTTTTCCGCGTGTCACCCCCCTGACATCTCTGCAGACGCTGATCGATACGCAGATTCTCACCAGCGGTCAGCGCGTCTTTGTTGTGACTAACGGCGATGGAATCGAAGGACTGCTAACCATCAATGAGATCAAGGATGTCCCGGCAGCGCAGCGGCCCCTTACTACTGTCGGGCAGATCGCCGTGCCGCTGGATCGACTGGAGGCTGTACCGCCGGAGATGAAGCTGATGGATGTTCTGGGCCGTCTGGGTCAAGCAGGGGTCTACATCCCGGTCATGGAACAAGGCCGCCTGGTGGGTCTGCTTTCCCGTGAAGACGTCACCCGTCTGCTGGAAGTCCGCGCCCAGCTTAATGTGAGAATGGAGCCGCAGCTATGAGCAAATCCGCCATTCTGTCGGTTGCGGTTCGCTACCTGCTGCCTTTGCAGCTCCTCTTTGCGTTGTTTGTGCTTGTGCGCGGGCACAACGAGCCAGGGGGTGGTTTCATCGCCGGGTTGGTGGTGGCGGCGGCCTTTGCCCTGTACGCCATCGCTCATGACATGCAACAGGCGCGGGCCGTGCTACGATTCTCGCCCCGCCGCTTCATTGCGATCGGGTTGTTACTGGCCGCCGCCAGCGGCCTGATAGCCCTGCTAGCCGGAAAGCCGTTCATGACCGGACTGTGGAGCACTGTCGAACTGCCGGTCATCGGCAAGGTTGGCACGCCGCTGATCTTTGACCTTGGCGTGTTCCTGGTCGTGATCGGCGTTGCGTTGATGATGATTTTCACGCTGATGGAGGAATAGGCGGATGGAGATTTTGCTGGCAGTAGTCATCGGCGGGCTGTACGCAGCCGGGTTCTACATGGTCATGCGGCGCAGTATGGTCAAAGTGATCATCGGTCTGGTGCTGCTGGGCCACGCTGCCAACCTCCTGATCTTCACGGTCGGCGGCCTCAACCGCGGCGCGCCGGCGCTGGTGCCCGCAGAGGGTGCCGCCCCCGTTGCCACCGATCCCGTCCCCCAGGCCCTGATCCTGACCGCGATCGTGATCGGGTTCGGCATCCAGGCGTTCGCACTGGTGCTGTTCAAGCGGGTTTACCAGGCGGTAGGCAGCGTCGATCTGGACAAAATCCGGACCCCGGATACCTAGCAGGCAGAAAGGCAAAGTCAGTGATGCATCACCTTCTTGTCCTTCCGATCCTTATTCCGCTGATCGCGGCGGGCGCGGCGTTGCTGGCCTGGCGGCAACGCCGGATGCAACGCTGGCTGGGTCTCGCCGGCGCCGCTGGCCTGCTGGTGGTAGCAGTGCTGCTCCTGATCAGTGTAGTCAACGATGGAATCCTTGCCCTGCAGATCGGCGATTGGCCTGCGCCATTCGGCATCACGCTGGCAGCCGATCTGTTCAGCGCGGTCATGGTCACCGTGACCGGCCTGATGGGGGCGGTGGTCATGGTGTATTCACTGGTCAGTATGGACCCTGCCCGCGAATCGTTTGGCTACTACCCCTTGTTGTTGATCCTGCTGATGGGTGTTAGCGGGGCCTTTCTGACCGGCGACCTGTTCAACCTGTATGTGTGGTTTGAGGTGCTGCTGATTGCGTCGTTTGTGCTGCTGGTGCTGGGCGGCGAACGGGCGCAACTGGCCGGAGCGATCAAGTACTTCACCCTGAACCTGATCGCATCCGCGCTGTTCCTGAGCGCGGTGGGCATCCTGTATAGCGTGGCTGGCACGCTCAACCTGGCTGACCTGGCTGTACAACTCCCGCGTCTGGGTCAGTCAGGGCTGATCACCGTGCTGGCGATGCTGTTCCTGGTTGCTTTCGGGATCAAGGCCGCGATCTTCCCGCTGTTCTTCTGGCTGCCTGATTCGTACCATACGCCGCCATTGCCGGTGACGACCATCTTTGCCGCCCTGCTCACCAAAGTCGGCGTCTACGCCCTGATCCGCACCTTCACCCTGCTCTTCACCCAGGACATCGCCTACACGCATACCCTTCTGCTGGTCCTGGCCGGGCTGACCATGGTCACCGGCGTACTGGGAGCAGTGGCCCAGATGGAGATGCGGCGGCTGCTTTCCTTCCACATCATCAGCCAGATCGGCTACCTGCTGCTGGGGCTGGGGCTATATACACCGCTGGCGCTGGCAGCAACGCTGGTTTTCATGGTGCACGTCATCATCACCAAGTCGGCGCTCTTTCTGGTCAGCGGAATCGTGCACCGCCTGCAGGGGACTTATCATCTCAAGCAACTCGGCGGGCTGTACCAGTCCCATCTTGGCGTGGCACTGTTGTTCCTGTTGCCAGCCCTGTCGCTGGCCGGCCTGCCACCGCTTTCCGGCTTCTGGGCCAAGTTCGCCCTGGTACGCGCCGGGCTGGAAGCCGGCCAGTACGCCATCACCGCTGTCGGCCTGGGTGTGAGTATCCTGACCCTGTTCTCCATGACCAAAATCTGGACGGAAGCGTTCTGGAAGCCGCGCACGGTGCAGGAGCCGATCCACGTCCTGCAGGGGCGGGAACGGCTGCTTTACTTCCTGCCCGCGTTAACCCTGGTGGGCCTGACCGTGCTGCTGGGCATGCTGGCGGAGCCGATCTTCACGCTGGCGACCGCCGCCGCGCAGCAACTGATCGACCCGTCCGCTTACATCCAGACAGTACTGGGAGGCGCCCTGTGACCACTTTTCTGCTCAATATCCTGCTGGCCCTGGCCTGGATCGCCCTGACCGGGCAGTTCACTGCGAGCAATCTGGCGATCGGTTTCGGGCTGGGCTACCTGATTCTGTGGCTGACACGCCGCAGCGATGAGCGCCCGGTGTACTTCCACAAATTCTGGCTGGCTATCCGCTTTGCCGGATTCTTCCTGACCGAGTTACTGCTGGCCAATCTGCGGATGGCCTATTACGTGCTCAAGCCACGCTACGACATGCGGCCCGGTGTGATCGCTGTCCCGCTGGAGCTGACATCCGACCTGCAGATCACGTTGCTGGCCAACCTGCTGACGCTGACCCCTGGCACACTCTCGCTGGATATCTCCGATGACCGGAGCGAACTCTACGTGCATGTCATTCACATCGAGAGCGTGGAAACCTTCCGGGCGGAAATCAAGAACGGTTTCGAACGCCGGATCAAGGAGTTGTTCGCATGAACCTGAGTCTACTGGCCCTGCTAATCAGCCTGCCGCTACTGGTTGGCGCGATGTTGCTGGCCTTCTTCCGACTGTTGCGCGGCCCCAGCCTGCCGGACCGCGTTGTGGCGCTGGACTTCCTTTCCCTGATCGGAATCAGTGTGACCGCCGTCTACGCCATCGCCACCAATGTATCCCTGATGCTGGATGTGGCGCTGGTGATCGCCCTGCTCTCCTTCCTGGGGACGGTGGCCTTCGCCTACTACATTGAAAGGAGCACCCTCCGTGATCAGTGAAACCCTGAGCGCGCTGCTCATGATCATCGGGTCGGTCTTCATTGTCATCGCGGCGATCGGGCTGGTGCGGATGCCGGATGTCTTCATGCGCATGTCCGCCAGCGCCAAAGGGGCAACCCTGGGCGTCGGCGCGACGTTGCTGGCAGCAGCGGTTTTCTTTGGCGACCTGACCGTATCCGCGCAGGCCCTGGCGACCGTGGTGTTCGTCATGCTGACCACGCCGGTCGCCACCCATATGATCGCCCGCGCTGCCTACTTCAACGGTACCCCCCTGTGGGCCAACACGGTCGTTGACCAGCTATGCGACCGGTACGATCGGCGTACCCACCGTCTGCAAAGCCGCCGCTGCGACTCCTCCGAGGCAGATGGGAGTACGCCTGCTATTGAAGCGGGAGCGCGTACCCGCTGAACCAGCGGGTCTGCTGATCTCTTTAATCCTTTCCACAACCCCGGCCAGCTGAAGTCTTCTGGCTGGCCGAGGCATCTTACTTCTTGGATTTGGAGTGGAAACGACTCAGCGCCCCTGCCCTACCGTCCCAAAAACATAGTCCCAGATGGGCACGCTGACGCCAAAGCGCGTGTCCGGGTCTTTGTAGTGGTGCATCATGTGGTAGCGCTTGAGAAACCTGGCCACCCGCGAGCGCATGGGGAAGTGGTGGGTCGCGTAATGGATCATGTCGTAACACAGATAACCGAAAACAAATCCCGCCATCAGCGGATTCACCCACAGCGGAGCTTTGAGCAGTTCCGCCACCACCAGGTAGAACAACCCGTAGAATAGCAGGGCCAGCGGGATGCTGACCGGAAGGGGCATAACCAGGCGCGTTTTATCCTGTGGCTGGGCATGGTGCACGCCATGAAACAGGAAGAAGAGACGCTCCAACCGTGGCGTGCGCGGCTTGTAATGAAACAGGAAGCGGTGCAGGGTGTACTCCGTCAGCGTCCACAGCGCCCAGCCAAGAATCACCGCTACCAGGATGTACCATGGAAAGCCAGTCGCCGGCGCATTGGCTGCCGCGTCGGCCAGCAACAGAATCGTCACCGGCACCCACATCACCAGGACGGTCACCGGACTGATATGCGTGAAGAATTCCAGGAAATCGGATTCAAAGAGGCGGATCGATTCGGAATCGCGGCGGGTATCGGCGGGTAGGGAGTTCATGGCCTCGCTCCTTGGTGTGAGGTATTTCTACCCATTGTACCAGCACTTCAGCACAATTCCGCATCCAATCTCATGCTTCTACAACGCCAAGGCGACTCCGGCGATCGCATCCCGGTTGATAGGCCTGGGACTGATCGCGGAGTCGCCCTGTCAGCGTTGTTACAGCGGCTACGGCCTAGTTGCCGTAGTACATATGCGCTGTAATCGTACAACTGCCGGTCGGTGTAAAGGTGATGCTGTTCTCTGTGCCCGACGCGCCGCACCCTGACCAGTATTCCACATTGCACTTGGGGTCGACTGCCACCGCATGGGCATTGATCGTCGTGCCCGGCGTATAGCGGCTGCCGCAGTTCGGCGGCGTGTCGAGCATGGCTGAGACAGGCGTCTGGCACCGCCCTGGATCCACTGCCGCTATGACCGCATAACACCCGCTGCCGTCATCCGGCGGAACGCCCGCGCAAGAGGCTGGATCCCACAGGCACTCCCCCTCCGGTGAAGTGACACATTCGCTGGCCGGATGTCCACAGGTGTCGCATGAGCCGCACGGCAGCCACTGACCGGTCGGTCGGTCTGGCTCTTGGGGGATCAGCGGCGGCACGTCGCCCGGCGGCACGTTGGCGCACCACGTGCCATTCTCCTCCACGTCGTCGGCAGCCACCCACAGGCTGATCACCATCTCATGGCCGGGGATCAGCGTCTTGTCGATCTGCCACCACAGGTTACCGTCGCCATCCGTCGCCTGCCCGGCAACCCCATATTCCATACCAGGTGTCAGGAAAGCGAAGATGGCCCGCGTATATCCTGGCCCCACGCGCACCGGCACATCACGACGGTCAGTGCTGATAGTACAGATGAACTGCTCCCCCGGCCCTCCCCCAATCGTGAAGGGCACTTCCCGGATGCAGATCGGCCCGCCACGAGGCAGGTAGGGAGCCACGGCAACGAAGTAATCACCGGGCAGCAAGCCCGCGATACTGGTGCTGTGCTCGCTGGGCGGCAGGACAACCGGCCAACCAGGCAAAAGCATACGCGTAGCAGCGTCGCCGACGGCGACCCAGTAGCCATCCGCACCGGGGTAATCAGACCAGCCGACAGTCACCGACGTGTCCGTCTGTTCGGCAAGCCAGGCCGTAAAGCGCTCGCACGTCGGCCCGCCCTCAATGGTCACTTCAGTCTCCGCCGTGCAGATCGTCACGTCACCGCTGTAGACCCGCAGGATAAACCGGAATCCGGCATAGCCTTCCGGCAGAACCGCGGTGAATACCAGCGGATCGCCCGGCGTCCACACACTATGAGTCAGGTAAACTTCCCCTCCACCGCCCAACAGACCGATGACATAGACCGCATATCCATCCGCGCCGGGCGCAGCATCCCAGCGGACGATGATCTCCAGTGGGTTACCTTCAGACTGCCACGCCCTGAAATTGAGATCAGGGCAGCCCCCACCCGGCACTTCATCGTCAGGATCAGGACAGGGTAGACATGCTTCCAGGCCGGCCAAGCCGCCCGGCAAACCAGCGATCGGCTGGCCCGGCGGGCAGCCGGGGTTGTCACTGGAGCAGGTCACCAGCAGGCGCAGCGAGCCGGCAACTGCCGGATCCGCCGCCCTCACTTCTACCTCATAGCGCCCGCTGTATGGTGCCAGCGTCACCCAGTCCTCCAGCTCCTCGCCGCCGCGCAGCAACGCCACTGTCTGGCCGCGCTGGTCACGCACTTTGACCAGGAATGGAAAGGTGAAGGGCAGCCCCTCAGCAGGATTGGTGACCAGCAGAGTCGTCGGGCAATCCTCCACGACAAACGAGAAATACTGCGGCGAGGCGCCCGGCGGGATGGCGACATCGACCGGCTGATCGTAAGCCAGCGCGGTTGCCGTCAGCGCGCCCCTTCCCAGCAGCGTCAGCAGGAAATCGCCCGTCGTCCCGTTCTGGCCGCTGATCCGCAACAGGTAGATACCGGCGTCCGGCAACACAGCCGCCAGGTACGCGCCCAGCGGTTCGTCATCGCGCCGGTTCCGGTCGCTGGCCGCCAGAATCACCCCGTTTGGCGCGATCAGATCGATCTGCGCGTCCAGCGTCCCGGTCCAGCTTTCAACCAGGACGGTCACCAGATCACCGGCGTTGCCCGTGAAGCTGTAGGTGGCCGCAGGCGCTTCAGTTGAGAGGGTAGCATAGAGCCTGGAGCCATAGCTGAGCGTCCCACCGGTCTGCGCCAGGGTAATGTTCGCCGGACTATCAACAAGGCCGAGCAATACCATGCTGAGCACCGCCCCGAGCAGAGCCAGCCGAATCCAGTTTGTTCGCCTGTTCATGATTGATCCTCCCCCGCTCAGGACCCCAGCGACAGAATCCAGCGTGCAGCTCCAGCTGGCCCGAATTCGACATCGGTACTGCCGCTGCACAGGAATCCGGTCGGCATATCCCCGAAAGCGCCGCCCCCGCTGGGACTGGTGTACGCCCTCACGACGATGTTGAACCGCGAGTATTCGCCGGGGAAGACGCCCTCAAGATGGTAGCTTGTAGCACTGCCAGGCACCGTGAAAACGCGGATGCCCACCAGCCCGCCATCATCATAGCCGTACACATGAATGGTGTATGCTCCTACACCAGGCACGGCACTCCAGGAAACAACAACCCTTCGATCCGCACCGGGTACATAATCCACTCGGACGTCGATCCCCTGGCACTCGTCGGTCACCTGCCCGTCGAGACTGAAGGTAACGTTGTCGATGCAGCGAATGGCGGTGCCGGGCACGGCGCCTTCTCCGCCCGCGTGGACAATCGCCGTAAACGGCCCGCGGCTGACATCTTCCGGACGCACCTGATACACATGGCTGGTCTCCCCCTCCAGCAGGCGGGGCGAATCCGCCAGCAGCACACCGGAAGAATCGATGACGCTGAAGATGTACCACTCGGCTCCTTCCACCGCCGGCCAGGTGAAGGTCATCAGGCCGTCTCCGCCCGGTGTGACGGTCACTTCAAAGGGACCGCACGGCCCATCCTCATAGCAGGCCAGCGATTCACCCGCCGGGCCGCATGGCCCGCCGGCTGCACCACCGCCAACGCACCCTGGCGCCCCATCCAGGCAGGTCACCAGCAGGACGATTGTCCCGCCAGACGCCGGATCATCAGCTTCCACCGTGACTTCATAACGCCCGCTCAGGGGAGCGACAATCACACGATCTTCCAGGGCATCGCCCCCGCGCAGCAGGGCGATCGGAGCACCCTGCTCATTGCGTACCCTGACCAGGAAGGGGAAGGTGAACGGCAGCCCTTCGCTCAGATCAGCCACAATCAGCGCCGTGGGACATTCCTCGGCTTCGAAGGTGAACACCTGCGGCTCTGCGTCCGGCGTCAGATTCAGCGTCACCGCCTGGCCGTAGAGCAGCGGCGTGCCTTCGACCGGGCCGCGCCCCTGCAACTTGAGCATATACTCACCTGTCGTCCCGTTCTCGGCGCTGACCAGCAGCATGTAGATGCCCGTCTGTGGCAGGAAGAGCGAGAGCGCTGCTTCCAGGTCGTCCTCGGCGAATGGGCTGACGGCGGCCACCGCCGCCAGTTGCCCGTCCGGCGCGAGCAGATCAAGGTGTGGATCGAGCGAACCGACCCAGTTACGCGCCGTGACCTGCACCAGGTCACCCGCCGCTCCGTTGAAGCTGTACATCACAACCGGCGTATCCGGCAGGATGCGCCCGAATACCCTGGCCCCGTAAGCCAGCGTGCCGCCGCCCTGCGCGTGCACAACCCTGTTTTGAAGTGGGATGAGAGCTAACAGCAGGATTACCAGCACGATCAGCGCGGCCCGAAAGCGTTGACACATGGCCCCTTTCTCCTTCCTGCTGGCCATACAGCCACAATCCTTTGTGACGCGCCGCACAAACCCATCATAGATGAAAAATGGATATTAAAGCAACCTTAAGAAGGTACTATCCGAAGCCTGAACCAGCCAGTTCGCCCGGCAGGTGCGCTACCAGCCCGTTTGCCTTGACCGGTCAGGGGGGCTATAGTGAGCGCAATGCCCGCAGGAACGGCCCAGCCAGAACGTCCGAGCCAGCCAGCAGGGTGCAATACCTTCCGGGGCAACCTGAGCTTGCTGCACTATTTCCATCAGCATCTTCCGTCATCATGCTCCCCGGGCCGGGATTGCGCGGCCATTGTCCCTGTGCTGGCGCGATTCGGCTGCATCTTTCCCCGTGAAGCCGCCGCCAAGCAAAACTGAGGTAAACACCTATGACAGACTACACCCCCCTTGATCTCACCCGCTGGTCAAACCTGCTTCCCCAGGCATTCCCCGACGGCAAACTGGAACCGCTCGGCTCGCAGGTCCTGCGCGGCCTGCCGTTCAACGTGAGTCTGATTCGGTTCGGTCCGGATGATTTCAAGCCGCTGGAAATCCCTATCATGTCCAGGGCGCGCTGGGTGATCGTCGCCCATCGCCTGCTCCAGTCACATTTGCAGACGGGGGAACCGCCGGGCAGGGTCATCGCCAGCTACCGCTTCTGCTTCGCCGACGGCCAGGCAGTGACCGTACCGATCCGCGAGCGCTTCGAGATCGCCATCATCCCGGCTACCTGGAGCCTGGAGTACTGGGGGCAGATGCCGTTCCTGGCCGTGCCAGATCGGTTCGACTATCTGTTTGCGCGGGAAGCCGGGCGCTGGGAGCATACTGGCATCAGGCAGATAGAAGCCATGCAGGCTTCGGGTGATCGGTTTTTCCTCTGGGCCTGGGCCAACCCGTATCCTGACCGGGAACTGAGCACCATCCAGATCGAACCGCAGGATCGCGCCTTCCTCATCGGCGGTGTGACCCTCAGTGCGCTGGCCGAGCATCCTTTTGGCCGTGAGCCGCGCCGCCCGATCAAAATCACCCTCACTGCAGAGGAAGTAGCCGACCGTTCCTTTGACCTGGCCGTCGAAGTCGACCGGGGGACAGTCACTTACGCCTACCCCCTGCCACGTGAGGACGCTGATACCTTCCTGGCCGATGCACTGCGGGGATGGGGGCAACCCTATTCCAACCGCAACAGCCCGGCCTACGCTGAGGTTGCGGCACTGCCCTCGGCTACCCTCTCCGTGAAGTCCGGCACAGAGGAGCTAGCCAGCGTGCCCTGGAGTGATGTGCTGACTGCTGGCGTCGTGCAGACGCCAGCCGCCCGCATCGAACTGGCTGAACATGGCAAGAACTGGGTACACGTGACAGTTGTGGACGACGAGACCGGGCAACCGCTACCCTGCCGGGTCCATTTCCGTTCCCTGGATGGCATCCCTTACCAGCCGCATGGCCATCATGACCACCTGCTGTCTGATATGGGCACCTGGCACATTGATCTGGGCGGCGACCTGCGCCTGGGACATGTAACCTATGCCTACATCGACGGCCGTTGCCAGGGCTGGCTACCGACCGGCGATGTGCTGGTGGACGTAGCGCGGGGTTTCGAATACGAGCCGCTGCGTTCCCGCGTAACTGTCCAGCCTGGCCAGCGTGAGCTGACGCTGCGGCTCAGGCACCGGGCCGACTTGAACGCCGAAGGCTGGTACAGCGGCGACACGCACGTTCACTTCCTATCTACCCACGGCGCGCACCTTGAAGCGCAAGGAGAGGGTCTGAACGTCATCAACCTGCTGCAGTCCCAGTGGGGGCACCTGTTCACCAGCACAGAGGAATTCGTTGGGCGGCCTGTGCCAACGCCGGACGGGCGCACCATCGTCTATACCAGCCAGGAGAACCGGCAGCACATGCTGGGACACCTGACGCTGCTCGGCCTCAAGCAGCCGGTGATGCCCTGGTGCTCGGATGGCCCGGACGAGGCAGAACTGGGCGGTGGGCTGGAGACCACTCTCTCTCACTGGGCCGACGCCTGCCATGCCCAGGGCGGCACGGTAGTCATCCCGCACATGCCCGTGCCCAACGGCGAGCCAGCCGCGCTGATCGCCACTGGCCGGGCTGACGCGGTCGAATTCGTCATCCAGGCGAACTACCCCCATCTGGAGTATTACCGCTACCTGAACGGCGGTTACCGGTTACCGCTGGTAGGTGGGACCGACAAAATGACCGCTGACGTACCGGTGGGGCTTTACCGCACCTATGTGTACATCCCACCCGACGAAGGGTTTGATTACGAGACCTGGTGCAGGCATTTGCGCCTGGGCCGGACGTTCATCAGCAGCGGGCCACTGCTACGCTTCACTGTGGATGGCGCCCAAATCGGCGACACCCTGCATCTGCCCGGCAACGGCGGCACAGTTGAGGTCCAGGCCGAGGCACGCAGCATCTTCCCGATCCACACGCTGCAGATCGTGCAGGAAGGACAGGTCGTCGCCTCCGCTGAGGAGCCACTTGGGACCGACCGGCTGACCCTGAAAGCCCGTCTCAGGATCGACCACCACACCTGGCTGGCAGCGCGCGCTGGCGGTCCTGGCTACTTTGGACCGGGCCGGGTACATTTTGACAACTGGGGACGCCCCATCATGGCGCATACCTCGCCAATCTACATCGCGGTAGGCGGGGAATGGTGGATGGCCAGCCAGGAGACCGCGCAGTACATGCTCACCCTGCTGGAAGGCGGGCTGGAGTACATCCGGCAACGCACCCCCTTCACCACTGATGGCTCGGTCAACCACCATCACGGGGAAGCCGATCACCGGGCCTATCTGGAACGGCCCTTTCACGAGGCCATTGAAGCTATCCGGCGGCATACGCACCGGCAATAACTGCCACCACCAAGCACCGGCCTACCGGCGGGCTTTAGCACCCGACAAATGTGGCTTGCACGCCGAACCCTAAAGCCTTATACTATTGAAAATCCTACTTGATCACAAGGGGGAAATAGGATAAATAACTTCAGCAACAGCGCTGGCCATACCTCCCTCCGCAGGAATACCGTTTACCGGTCATCAGGCGCACAACAAGCTACCGGGAGGGTAACCTGACTACTCAAGTGGTCGTGAAAACATAAGACGTTGGACTGTATTCACAGGGGATGCCACCATGACCATCATCACAGACAGCCATCTGCCAACCACTCCCCCTATTCCGCTGCTACCCTTTTACCGACCAAGCTGGCTCGACCGGTTTTTCGATTGGGTTGATCGCCTACCCGGCCCACCCTGGCTATTCTACCTGGGCCTCTGGGCAGTCCTTATGCTGATTCAGATTCTCACCCAGTGGATCACAGCCAGCCAGGAAGGGCTGATGCCCTTCCACTTCGTTGTCACCCTCACCTGCCCCTATGCCCTGGCACTGATGCACTATCAGGACATCATGGCTACCCGCTCGCTCAAGCGGTTCTGGCCAGCACTGGATTGCGATGATGAGGAATGCGAATTTCTGCGGTACCGCCTTACAACCATGCGCCAGTCAATGGTGGTTGTAGGAGCCATCATCGGCTTCGTGGCCGGTGTGCTGTTCCTGACCGTCTTTCCGCTGCACGCCCGCCTTAAGGCTTTTTATCTGGCCAACACGGCGGCTTCCATCCATTACAACCACGCAGTAGGGATGGCGGACTTCATCATCGCCGTGATCCTGATGGCGCACACCATCAACAAATTTCGAACCATCCGCGCCATTCTGCGCCACCACACCCAGGTTAGCATCTTTGACCTGCGGCCTGTCTACGCCTTCTCCCGGATGAGCGCCTTCACTGCTATCGGCCTGATCACCTTCGTCTATCTCTGGCTGTGGGGCGCTCCAGTACTGACCTCACAGCCAGTACCGGCGGCGATCCTCGCCCTGCTGCTCGTCGCGGCGGCAGTCTCCATGGTGTTCCCGCTAAGCAGCGCGCACCTGACCATCAACGCCGAGAAGCAGCGCCTGCTCATTGAGAGCAACCGCTGCTACAATGCCACCGTCGCCGAGCTGCACCGCCGTGTAGACGCTAACGAGATGGTCGACATGGACAACCTCAATAAGACCATTGCCAGCCTGGAGATCGAACTCAAGTGGCTCCGCCGTGTACCAACCTGGCCCTGGCAACCGGAGACTGCCCAGCTTGTTGTTGCCGCACTGCTCTTCCCCATCGCATTGTGGTTCGTGCAGTGGAATCTGCAGCGCATGCTGGGCGGATGATGACTCATCTGCACAGGCTTTTCTCTCGTTCATCACAGCGGACAACAAAGCTTCAGGGAACAACTCGATGGCCGATCTTACTACTTTACCAGCGGAACTGCCTGCCCCGACCACCAGCGTCTTGCGCCCCTATCCACCAAGCTGGATCGATCGTTTCACCGCCTGGGTCGATCGGCTGCCTGGCCCACCCTGGCTATTTTACGGCGGGTTATGGGCGGTGCTGGTGGTTATCGACCTGATCGGACGCGCCCAGGATGGCAGCTTTGATCTGCCGCCTGTGTTTGTGCCGGTTTACCTGGCTGCCCCCTTCTACAACCTGTGGCTGATCCACTACCTGGATCGACAGGCACGACTGGCGCTGAACAGGTTCCGCCCGGCCCTGAACTGTAACGAGGAGAGCTATATTTCCCTGGGTTACCGGCTGACTACCATGCCCAGCGGTCCCACCCTGCTTGCCACCATAGCCGGCGCCCTGATCGGCCTGCTCATGCTGCTAATTGTCCCGCCAGCAGAACATGCCCAGTTCTGGAGCATCCCGATCACCGATCTAGCAATTCACCGCCCCCTCATTCAGGGCACGGCAATTCTCATTGGTGTGGTTGCCACCAACCTGGTCTATCACGCCTGGCACCAGCTACGCACGGTCAGCCATATTTATGCGAAACATACGGTGGTCGATCTGTTTAACCAGCAGCCGCTCTACGCCTTTTCCAACTTCAGCGCGCGCATGGCTATCGGTACACTCCTCCAGACCTATAGTTGGCCCCTGGCCGCGCCGGAGGTACTCAGGAATGCGGCCATGGCTTCCTGGATGATCGGGTATAACCTGGTGTGCCTGCTGATCTTCATCGTCCCATTGATCGGCATCCACAATCTGCTCAAAGAGGATCGAGAAGAGCGGCTGGCCCAGGCGGGACGCTTCGCCAGGGCTGCCAGGCAGGAACTGCATCGCCGGATCAATGAGGACCAGATGACCGATATGGACAACCTCTACAAAACCATCCACAGTCTGGACCTGGAATTCCAGACCCTGCGCCACGCACCCACCTGGCCCTGGCAACCGGAAGTTCCCCGTGCCGTTGGAGTGGCGTTGATCTTCCCGCTCATCCTTTGGCTGATCCAGTGGGCGCTGCAGCGGATGCTGGCGGCTTGATCGGTACTGGAAGCACCCCTACCCCTTCAGAGGTGAAACAGCCCAGCGGGGCGGCCCCAGGGAGGGACCGCCCCGTTGTCTGCTCGACTGGCTGGGCAGGCAATGTTCCGCCCGGCCATCACCGTGTTAGGGGTTGAGGTCCTTGTAGTAGCCCAGCAACTGGCCTGTCGCCACATCGAAGACGTAGGTGATCTGGTAGGTCGGACGCAGCGTATCCCACACGTAGACGACCTCATCGTTACGGTAGCGGGTGTTCATCTGCAGTTCACCCGTGTTCAGGCAGTACAGCCGTACACGGCCTCCATCGCCGGAGCCAATGAGCGTGTGCTGTGACGGAGTCGGGGTGCAGGCCGCCAGGATGTCCTCCCCGCTCATGCTGAAAACCAGATAGCCGTTAGAACCATTGGCGGGGTCGATGGCGTATACATTCAGGAAACCGCCAGTGTAGTAGATCGCTGTTGGCGCGGCGGGGTGTGGGTTCAGGCGGTCATCGCCGGGGTTCCAGCCCTGCCAGGGCCGCTCAGGTCTGCCGCTACTGCTGGCACTGTCACAGGCATCGCCGATCCCGTCGCCGTCCGTATCCGCCTGATCAGGATTGGCCACCGCCGGGCAGTTGTCCGCGCTATCAGCCACGCCGTCGCCATCGCTGTCGGTCAGCCCGTCACAGGCATCGCCGATCCCGTCGCCGTCCGTATCCGCCTGATCAGGATTGGCCACCGCCGGGCAGTTGTCCGCGCTGTCAGCCACGCCGTCGCCGTCGCTGTCGGTCAG